>NZ_JAEHBO010000010.1:0-118331 GCF_016483575.1 Bacillus cereus group sp. N12 | reverse complement strand
TTCTAGCTTCGTCGGCAGCGTCAGATGTGTATAAGAGACAGCTTTATGATCGTATAGCAGAGAATCAGTGGTGGAACTATGTATTAATAATGATTAGTTTTACACTCTCTGTATTAGTATTTATTAGCCTAGTAATTTATAAAAAAAGAAAGCTATCTAAAGTATAATGAAGAAAATTATCTATAAATTATTTCAAATTTGTATTCTTTGTAATGTATTAATATTATGTATCGTACATCCAAAAGTTTATGCTGAGCAAAATATTAAAGTTACTTTAGATAAGTACATTGAAAAATTTATAAAGGAGCAGAACATTCCAGGAGCTTCTGTTGCAATTGTACATCATAAAGATGTATTCTTCGCAAAATCGTGGGGAATTACTGGAGAGTCTGAAAAAAAGGTAACTAGTAAAACACCGTTTGCAATCGGTTCAATAAGTAAATCTTTAACAGCTTTAGCTATAGTAAAGTTAATAGAAGACAAAAAGATAAAATTAGAGGATTCAGTTCAACAACATCTCCCTTGGCTTAAACTAAAAAATCCTCAATTAACCTCGAATATAACAATTCAACATCTACTAACTCATACGAGTGGAATAAATACATATGAAGGTTTAGCGCTATCAGATAAGCAATTAAAAAGTTCTACATCAATAAAAGATAATGTAATGAAACTTTCAAATGTAAAATTAACTGCTCCACCAGGGGAAATATATCAATATAGTAATGCGAATTATATTGTTTTAGGTGCACTTATTGAGGAAGTAACAAATGAAACATATTCTTCATATATGGAAAAGCATGTTTTTCAGCCATTAGAAATGAATGGTGCGGCAGCAAATAAAGATAGTGCATATGAAAAAGGATATTTAACAGGCTATCAATCTTGGTTTGGTATACCAAGAAAAAGTGTAGTGTCCTATGATAATGCTGGGGCACCATATGGTTATATTACCGCGAATTTGGAAGACATGATTCAATATATTATGTTTTTAACTCGCCAAGAGCACAATCAATTTTTAAAGAGAGAAAATATTGACCTTTATTTATCACCACTTTATAAAATAAATCCAGAAAAAAGTTATGGGTTTGGATTAAGAACAACGAATTTAAATGACAACGAAACGATGATTTGGCATTCAGGATCTACCCCCGATGCTCATGCAGAAATGTTTACTTTCAATAATAGCGGCTGGGGTGGTGTGATTTTAACGAATAAAAATCATGTATTAGAAGAGGCGGCACTAGTGGTGTTGAAAAAGGGGATTATTAGTATTTTGAATGGTGAAGAACCTAATGAAGTCCCTAAAAATATCCCAATCACACAAATTGTAATGTCGTTAATTATACTCATACTTTTCATTACATCGATTATGTTAATTAAAAAATATAAACATAAGAAAAATCGTAAAAAATCCAATTGGTTTTTCGTAGGGAGTCTATTTCTAATATTATCAATTATTTTAATCCCACTTCTTACTTATAGTACAAATTCACCGTGGCATACGATTGAAGTATTTTCAGCAGATGTAGCTTTACTAACTAGAATTATAATAATCTTATTTGCTGTAAACGGACTAATATCAATCTTAATTGCCTTAAGAAGGCAGAAAGAAGGTAATTAATTAAAGAATTATAATTCAAGTTGTTATAAACAGTTGACTCTCACACGATGTCATTGTTTAAAATAAAGTTGAGCTTCGAAGTAGACAGAATTTTTAGGGGGAAACCATGTTTAAAATTGGAGATTTTTCAAAATTATCTTCCATTAGTATACGTATGTTGAGACACTACGATAAAGTGGAGCTATTACAGCCAGTAAAAGTCGATGAGCAAAGTGGTTATCGATATTATTCAGCGGCTCAACTAAAGAAAGTAAATCAAATTCAAACGTTTAAAGATATGGGGTTTAATATCGCTACCATTAAAAAAATAATAGAATGCGATAATATAGATAGTATAAAGGAGCAATTTCTAAATCGTAGTACTCAAATTAAAGAAGACATGAATAACCTTCAAAAACAATTACGTCTCCTCGAAAACTCAATGAAAACGATGAGAGAGGATGTTGTTGAGATGAACTATCATGTTTCAATAAAAGAAATTCCAGAAAGAAATGTAGCTACTGTTAGAAAGGTTATTCCATCGTATAATTGTGAAGGCGATTTATGGAGTATATTAATGCAAGAAATTCATATGAAAAATATTAGTATGGCTCACCCGAGTTATAGTATCGCTGTCTTCCATGATCAAGAATACAAAGAAAATGATGTGGATATAGAAATACAGCTAAATATCTTAGGAAAGCATGAAAATACAAAAGATGTTCATTTTCAAAAAATAGAGCCAATCAAAGTAGCTTCTATAACAGTAAGCGGAAGTTATGAACAAATGACAAACGTAAATGAAGCAGCCGCAAAATGGATTGAGACGGAAGGTTACGAATTAGCAGGCCCGATGTTTAATATTTATCATGTGAGCCCAGCGATGGAACCGGATCCTAATAAGTGGGTTACAGAGGTTTGTTATCCAATCAACAAATAAGCAAAAAAAGGCATATTTTATGCCTTTTTTATTTTATTGTACTCAAAAGTGTATAGAAAAATGGTGTGTCTGTTGGATTCATTCACTATAAGTTTGAATGTGAGAATAAATGAGGTACTTAAAATTTTTTTTCATCTAATTGAAATTGTGTTTTAAGTAAAGCCCTTAAGATAATATACAGGTGAATAAAATTAATTTAATGATATGTGTATCCTCCATCAGGAAATAATACACTACCCGTAGTAAACTCATTTTGCATTAAAAACAGGACAGTATGTGCAATTTCATCATTATGCCCAGGCCTTTTTACAAGAGAAAGAGACTTATAATCTTCATAAGCAGCTAGTCTTTTTTCGTTTTGTTCATTCTCTCTTTGTATCGTTCCAGGAGAAACAACATTAACTCTAATCGAAGCTAATTCAACAGCTAAAGCTTTTCCTAAACTTTCAATAGCACCATTACAAGCTCCATAAGCAGGAGCACCTTTAAGTGGCCTTTGGCTAAATGCACCAGACATTAACACGATAGATCCTGATTTTGAAAGAAAAGGAATGGCATATTTCACGGCATAATATTGAGGCCAAAACTTTCCGATAAAGCTACTTTCAGCAATTTCCTCTGTAGTGGTTATTGGTCCAAGTGTGTAAGAAGCCCCCGGTGTAAATAAATGATCAAATTTCCCGACATCTTTGAAAAAATTTTGTAATTGCTCTTTATTTTGATTATCCAATACATAAGTTTGAAGGTGATTGTTATTTATTAATTCTTGAGCAGCCTTTAGCTTTTCTTCCGAGCGTCCGGCAATAATAACATGTGCGCCTTGTTCAACTGCTTGTGTTGCTGTTGCTAATCCTATACCAGAACTTCCACCAATAATAACGATTTGTTTATCTTTTAATGTAGTAAAAGACATGATTAAGCCTCTCCCTTAATATAAAATTAAAAATAAATGTGTGTTGCTTTTATTATTCGTTAAAAAATGGTTATTGAAAAGTACGCACTTTACTTGTACTTAGTCGCAACTTTCGTACTAATGAAGTAGTGAACGGAGAAATAACATGAAAAATGATTTATTATGATCTATGATGGGATGGGAGAGGTGAGGAGATGGATTTACAAGAACCTAAATTAAAAGGGGTAATAGCGACATTACAAATAATCGGTGGGAAATGGAAGCCATTGCTTTTATTTATTTTGCTAACAGATGGAACGAAACGGTTTGGTGAATTAAAGAGATTAATACCCGATATATCTCAAGGAACATTAGCGAAGCAGCTTCGTGAATTAGAGCAAGATCAACTAATAAAACGTGAAATGTATCAAGAAATACCACCTAAAGTGGAATATAGTTTATCTGAGCATGGAAAAACGGTAAGCACGGTGTTGGATAGTATGTGTGGTTGGGGTAGAGGACATTTAGAATTCATTGATAAAAATAGACTATAAAATTATTATGTAAACTAAATGGTTTTGCGGAAAGGTACTTTTTTGATAATTTATATTTTATTATATATAATTAAACCATGTTATTATACATAGAATCTTCGAATTGAGATGGGGTAGATGAAATCCTATATTATTCGAAGTAACTAGTTGTTCGGGGCTGAAAAAAATGCATACTAGATATAAAAGAAGCTTTACGAGTAAACTATGAGTCTATATCGAGGATCGTCAGTTTTAAACATTTCATACATTTTACAAAGGGGAAATAATAAAATGAACGAATTAGAATACAAAAACTTTTATGATAAAGTAGGAAGATTAAATGGGTGGGATTTCAGTAAGCTGAAATGTGAAACGGTAGGAGACACTTGGGACTTTTATGGCGAAGTGAAAGAAAGATGAAAACCATCAGACATGCTACTTGATGTAGGTACAGGTGGAGGAGAGAATGTACTTAATATAGCATCTTCAGCTAAATTGTTAATTGGAATAGATAATTCTAATGGCATGATTGAAACAGCACATTCCAACTTGAAAAAAGTAGGTGTACAAAATGTTGAGTTTCTCCAAATGGGTTCTGAAGCTTTAACGTTTCCGCATACTTATTTTGATATTGCTTCTAGTTGTCATGCACCGTTTCTAGCATCTGAGTTAGCAAAAGTAATGAAAAAAGGTGCTTTTTTCTTAACACAACAAGTTTGTGAACATGATAAATTAAACCTTAAAGAAGCATTTGGCAGAGGACAATGCTTAGGTGAAAGAGATGGCACTTTAAAAGAAAAGTATATGAGTGAACTTATTAGTGCAGGATTTGAACTCGTGCAAGTACGTGAATATGATGTTACCGATTATTACAGTACACCTGAAGATCTCATTTTTTTATTAAAACATACGCCTATTATTCCTAATTTTGGAGAAGAGGAAGAGGATTTTACTATTTTACAAAAGTTCATCGACGCGAATAGTTCTGAAAAGGGGATTCGTACGAATTCAAAGAGGTTTATGATTATTGCTGTTAAATAATAATATACATTAGCGTAAAGGCAGATTTTCTTTTAAAGAAAATCTGCTTTTTTGTATAGAAAAAAGCAGGGTAAACTTGAAAAAAATAGAAATAATCATAATGTAAATTTGAAAATTAAAATATGGAGGATAACTGTTTTGAAACGTTACTATATTAACAATGAAAAATTAAAAGCACATATTACTGAGTGGGGAGAAAATGATAAACCCGTTATTTTTTGTTTACATGGATTAGGTAGTACAAGTTTAAGTTTTATAGAAATCGCAGAAAAATTAAAGGAAGAGTATAGACTTATATCCATTGATGCACCTGGGCATGGTAAAACACCGCCCTTTGAAAGAACAGAAGATTATGAGATGCAAAACTTAGCAAATTGGTTAAATGAAATAATGAATGAACTGAAAATCGAACATTTTTATTTTCTATCACATTCGTGGGGAAGTTTTGTAGCGCTATTTTATTTGTTACATAATCCAGAAAAGGTATTAGGGAGTATTCTCATTGATGGAGGGTACCAAACGAAAAGGCTTCAAGAAGAAACGTTGGAAGAAGAAATTGCTTATTATGAAAAGGACTTTGAAGAGTATGTATTTAATAGTTGGGATGATTTCTTTAAAAGTGAAAAAGAAGTGTATACAAGATGGTCTCCATTATTAGAACTTGCAGTTAAGGATCTTGGTATAGTAATAGATAATAAAGTATGTTGGCATGCGAGGGGTACAACAGCTGGTAATATCGTAAAGGGTATGCACAAGGATGAAATAATGGATATATATGAGGAGTTACCATCTAATATAATATTACTTCGTGCTACAGTACCAGAAATTTGGGATGAGTATAGAGGGAAGACAGCGAGTAGTTTTAGTGAGAGAACAAAAGCGATAGTAAAACTAATCCCGAATTCTACCCATCTGTTACATTGGGATTATCCGGAGGTTATAGTAGAAGAAATAAGAAAACATTGGTAAAGTCCAATATAATTTAAAAAGGTTGATTCTTGTAATGTATTAGAATCAACCTTTTTGAAGTGGATGTAATAAAACGTATTGAGCAAGTTGTTTGCTTAAAGTGTTATTTTTTTGCCGGTGTATTTCCCATCGCGATAGAAATTCTATTCCAACTATTAATTTGATTAATAATCAAGACAAGGTCAATATATTGTTTTTCATCATAATGTTCACATACTCGTTTGTATAGGGAATCAGGAACTCTTTTAGTAGGAATAAGTGTAATATGCTCAGCTAATTCAATTGCGACTTTTTCCTCCGCTGTATAAAAAGTACATTCACCCCAAGTACTTAAGCAATAAATTCTTTGTTCAGTCTCTCCCATTTTTCGTGCATCAGATGTATGTAAATCTATGCAGTAAGCACAGCCATTGATTTGAGAAACTCTAATTTTAATAAGTTCTCTAGTCGTTCGATTAATCGTGGATTGTTTTGTGTACTTTTCCATGTCCATCATAATTTTCATAGCATCAGGTGCAGCATCATAGTAAGAAATTCTTTGCGTCACAACACAACACTCCTTTTAGCTTAAAATATTATTCATTATATCTTGAAGTGGTCGTTCATACTAATTATTTGTACTAAAACGCAAACTGCTTAAAGCTTAGATTGTATTAGCTGAAAATGTTAACGCAACAGTTCTAATACAAAAGTAGTAGTTTGTTAATTAAAGTTTCAATCTCCAGATGGATTTTTCCTGTTAGTTTTTGAAATACAATACTAATAGAAATAATCAATTTGGAGGTTTATTATAATGATTACACACATTTCAGATATTAAACTACAAACTGTTTCTATAGAAGGAGTAAAACAAGTATACAGAGATATATTATCTTTTCCGATAAAAAAAGAAACAGTATCATTTATTCAATTTGAAGTAACGCCATACACAACAATTAGTTTTCAGGAAGTGTATGAACCAATTGTACCTGCGCATCTCGCTTTTGAGATTCCATATTCGAAATTTCAAGAAACAGCAAACTGGCTTGAAGAATCTGGTTTACTCATTGTGAAATGGAAAGATGGTCATACAATTGACGAGGAGAGCGGTCGATTCAATTTATACTTTAAAGACGGTGATGGAAATCTTCTTGAAATTATCGCACATAGTTATATTAATGAAGAGGTATTAGTTTCACATTCACTGTTAAACGTTTTATACGTAAGGGAAATTGGTCTTCCTGTTAAAAGTGTACCTGTATTTACGGAGTGGTTGAAATCAAATCTAAATATGAAAACGATGGAAGATGGGGACATTTTCAATTTTGTTATAGGTGGAACTGCATACATTGTCGCAACTTGGTGGCAACGAGCTTGGATTCCAATTGATATGAAAGCTTTACCACCAAAAGTACACGTTTCTTTCGGAACACCAGATCAAGCATTTTTACAACGAATACAAAATAATTTGAAGAAAAATAGTGTTCCATATGAATGTAAACATAATAAAGTATTATTTATTGAGCAGGGATATACGTTTACTGTCTTGTATACACCAGAGTTCCGTTCTGATATTGCTAGTAAATTAAACTTACCACTTTCTATTTAGTTTTAGAGAGAGGTAAGTTTATATTGTTTTAAAGAATATAAAATCTAGTTATTATGTTGATGTAACATTTGAGCTATTCCTTGACCAAATGACCAGTTCTCAATTGATGTCTCATGTAAAGTAATGAAAACATCAGCACTAGAGATGTGTAATATAGTAGCTGTGGTAGTTGCTATAGCATTATACAACCCCTTTTTTTGATTCATTGTTCTTCCTGGTCCACACGTAATTGTAACATAAATCATATTATTAGATCGTTTTGTTGAACCCTCTAATAGATAAGAAGAATCATAAAACAGCTGATGAGATGGATAAGGTAAAAACATTTGGAAATAATCGTTTTCGGGGATACTAAAATGTTCCATTAATGAATGATGAATTTTGATACTTACATTTTTTAATAACTTATTATCGGATAATTCTTCAGGATGATAAACAGTAACAAATGGCATATTAGAGCACTTCCTTTCTTTTGAATTCATTTTACTTCCAATCATTTCATTTGTATAATTGAAAATATATTAACTTATTATCAATAAAATCGATAAAGATGGTGTGTCAAATGGAAATAAAAGAATTAATTACATTTAAAAAAATTATTGAAGAAGGAACGTTTTCACAAGCTGCTAAACAATTAAACTATGCCCAATCAACTGTAACAGCACATATAAAAAAGCTAGAGAATGAAATAGGTTTTCTATTATTTGAAAGAGGATGGGATGCGAGATTAACAGAAGAGGGAAAACTCTTTGCAGAGGAAGTAGAAAACTTATTAACACATTGGGAGTATTCCAAATCTCAAGCACAACGTATTAGTAATGAAGAGAGAGGGAGTTTAAGAATTGGTCTATTAGAATCTTTTGCTAAAAGGTTAATTCCAATAATATTAAAGTTTTTAAACGATGAAAAACCATATATACATTGTGATTTTGTAGTGGGAAATACTGCACTTTTAGCAGAGATGATTAAACAAAATAAGGTCGATTTTGCGGTGTGTGGACATAATAATAGTTCGAATATAAAATTCACTCCAATAAGTGATGAACAAATTGAATTTATAGTAAACCATCCGAATCATCCTTTACTACAAAAAGATTTTGTTGAAATATTTGATATTATAGATTACCCCATAATTGTAGGTGAAAATAGTTGTTTTTCATATCAATCTGTAAGTTCTTTATTAACGGAAAATAATTTGTCTTTTAAGAGAGTATACAATTGTAGTGCTTTGAACCTTATTCCACAAATGCTCTTTGAGAATGCTATAGGAATTATACCCAAAGGTACAATTTTGAATGAAGAAGTACTATCTTTTAAGATTAAGGGTTTTAATTCTAACATTCCGATTGGTATTTTAATATCTACTAAAAATAACAATTATTTAAGTCAAACGAAACAAAAAATTATGAACATCATTAAAGTAGCCCTATAATTATGCAGAAAATAATTATAAGGCTATTTTTAATACGTATTTTTCATTTATTATTTCAAAGGTTTTATAATGACAGGATTTATATGAGTAGAAGGATTCCCTAACATTACAGTGAATTTAAAATAAAGGTGTAGTAATAATACTATATAGTTTAAGGAGGAGAAGACTTGAATTTAGGTGAGCTGATAGCCAAAGGAAATACAGCGAAGATATATCTTCATGAAAATAAAGTTATTAAATTATTTGAGGAATACCTTCCAAACACAGAGTCTACAAATGAAGCAAAAAAACAAAAATATGCTTATTCATGTGGACTACCAGTTCCGAACGTATTTGAAGTGACAAAGATACAAAATAGACAGGCAATTATTATGGAATATGTAAAAGGAGAAAATATTGGCGAACTCTTGCTTAATAATCTAAATAAGGCAGAACATTACATCAATATTTGTGTTAATGAACAAAAAAAGATTCATTCTATACGTGTGAATATAGATGAAATGGAACCAATGAGAGAAAGGTTAGAGTGTCAAATTAAATCTGTTCATAAATTGGATGAAAACAAAAAGAAAAATATTTTACAAAAATTAGATTCAATTGTATTTGATTCTAGGCTATGTCATGGAGATTTTCATCCGTTTAATCTGATTTTGAGTAACGATAACGTAAAAATTATAGACTGGATAGATGCAAGTTCAGGTGATATCCGTGCAGATGTATTTCGTACATACTTATTGTACGCTCAGGCCTCAGTAGAATTAGCTGAAATGTATTTACATATGTATTGTAGAAATACTGGCTTATCAAGAGATGAGATTTTTCAATGGGCTCCGATTATTATTACAGCTAGATTTGCTGAGAAGATATCTCCGCATAACGCAGTTTATTTAAATGGAGTGTTAGATCAGTATGTATAATTAAAAAATAAATAAAATCCAGTAAGTAATTATCCTTATATAGGATGTGGTTTAACTATTGTAGCTAAACCACATTTGCTTTACATTTTGATTAATGAATCTTTATTTTCAAGTTTCATTCTATAAAGATTCATTATCCGTACTTGATTCTCAGTTAATTCTTCTTTATTCCAATACATGTGCATTAAACTATATTCAAATATCTCTTTTAATTTGATAAACAACGGAAGCTTGTCTATCATTTCTTTAGGTAGTTCTCTTTTTTCTTGATACCCGTCAAGTATCGCTTTTGTAATAGAATTCTCATAGTCAACAATATTTCCATTTCCAGCAAATGAATATTCTATTGCACTATAAATTGGAACTGCTAAATCGAATATGTAAAAGTGTTTTTCACAGTCTTGAAAATCAATCATGGATAAGTTTGAATCGCTATCAACTAAAATGTTTTCTAACCATAAATCTCCATGGATCAGGCCGTAGTTCGTAGATGTTTTTGGAAGGTTTTTAATGGAAGATAAAACATCGCATGCAATTTCTCTAATAATAGTCTCTTCTTTAGGGATATATTTAAGGAAATTATATTCTTCATTTTCATACCAAGCGTTAATATGTTTAACTCGTTCAATACTTTCAAAGTCTTTAGATATCAGATGTAATTTGCCAATTTCTTGACCCAATTGTTTAAATACATCGGGATTCCATTCACTTCTTGGTAAGTGAATGCCAGGAGCAGCTTTATAAACTACAGCAAATACCTCCTTGTCTAATGTTAAATTTTCTACTAAATTCCCCTGTAAAGAAGGTATGATTGGTGGAACACCTAATCCAGTTTGATATAAAAAGTTTGTATATTTAACTTCTTCTAACTGTTCTTCATATGTTTTATAGTTTGTGATTCTAATGAAGTAATTCCCTTGTACTGTATTACATTGATACATTTCGTTTGTTATAGGTTTAATGTTAATAAAATGTAATGGATAACGTCCGTTTACTAATGTGAGTATTTCTTTTTCTAATTCCTTCATTTTGAATTCCTCTCTATATTTAAATTTTTTCAACCTAAAAACTAAAAGTTCCTTAATTTACAAAATTCGTGTTTTATTTTATGAAATCCTTTAAAAAGATATATCCTGCAATTTGCGTGTTAATAATTAGTAGGGTAGGAACACTCCACAATGATTAAAGTTAAATTGAAAAGTGAATAGAATATATGACAAAATAAGATAGCTGAAAAAATATAAAACAAAGTATTTAAGGATTTTAGAGAATGGTTCGTGTTATAAACCACAAGAAACATCAAAAGAAAGAAACGTATCCCTCTTATAATTTTTAGTGAGGAGTGAAGTAAATGAATGAGTATATACAGCAAATGATTGATTGGATTGAGAAGAATTTGAGGAAGGCATTCTCATTGGAAAAATTATCGCATTACATGGGATATTCCTCTTATTATTGTTCTTTCAAATTTCATCAAGCAACAGGTGTCAGCATTAGGCGTTATGTTCTTCTTAGAAGATTGTATTTATCTACGGAGGACTTGACGAAAGGTAGAAAGATAATAGATATCGCAATGGATTACGATTACTCTTCGCAAGAGGCTTATGGTAGAGCTTTTAAAACTGTTTTTGGTATAACCCCAAAAGATTTCCAACTTAGCAAGATGCCAGTTCAATCATTTGTTAAACTCAATATAAATAAAGAAGAGGAGTTTAAAATGAATATTTCTAGAAAAATAGAGGTTGAGCAGTTACGAAATAGGAAATGTGAACTGTTCGATAAAGACGTACTAAATATATTAAATGGCCAATTTATGTATGAAGAATTTAAAAACGAAAAATTAATGGGAGAGTCTGATTATGCCCCATTTAATGAAGCAATGTGTGTAAATGCTACTAGTACACAAGTTTTCGATGAAGAATTCATTGAAGTAAGAGCAAGGGGGCATAATAGTTCAGTAGAGAATTATATAAAAAAGGTTATAGATCCATTAGAAAAGTTTTTTAAGAATAATTATGAATGTATTGTTTTATGGTTTGGTGAAGATATGTTTTGCCAAATGAACCTAGTAACAATACTTTCTTATCTTGAGCAGTCAGGCTATGAGGGTAGAGTGATTTTAAATAGCTTTAGGGAAGATGAATTCAAAGTCAGTCAAACTGAACTTAAGTTAGGTAACTATTGTTCTGTATACAAAGAGGTATTGGTAAACCATAGAAAACCATCTGTGGATTTACTCCCAGTGATGTATCAGGCTATAAAGTTATATTTAGAAATGTTAAAAGAAGATAATGCTGTAACAAAATTTATCTACAAAAATAAAGAATTATCAAACCAAGAATTATTAATACAGTTGTTCCATCTTTTTCACGCAATCGGATATGGAGATTCTCAGTACATAAAACTTATTAATAAAATAAAGAAGAAAGCTGCACCTAAAATATAGGTGCAGCTTTCTTCTTATATACGTTCAAGTGAATCTAACTCTGCTTCTACAAATGTCATTAATTCTTTAATAGTTTCACCAGAGAAATCAAAACGAATACCAGCTGCTTCATACACTTCTTTTATAGATTTTGAGCTTCCTAGTGATAATGCCTTTCTATAATTATTTAGTGCTTGTTTAGGATCTTCTTTATATTGTTTATACATTTGCAGTGCGCCAAGTTGTGCGATTGCATATTCGATATAATAGAATGGTACTTCAAAAATATGAAGTACTGGCAACCAACTCGTTGCTATCCAGTTTTCGTAACCATCGATATGTATGACGCTAGACTGATAAACTTTTTGAAGTTGTAAGTATTTTTCATTTCTTTCCTCAGCAGTATGATTAGGGTTTTCATACAACCAGTGTTGGAACTGATCTACGATAAGCATACTTGGTAAATATGAAATAACATCTTTAAAGTAGTTTATTTTTGCTTGTTTTAAATCTTCTTTGTCTGTATAGAAAGTATCCCAATGGTCTATTGTGAATACTTCCATTGTCATACTAGCTAGTTCAGCCGTTTCAGCAGGAATTTCTATATACTGTCGTAATTCTAATGGTTTTACGCACTCGTTATGAATGCTATGACCCATTTCATGTATGAAAGTAATAATATCATCTTGTGTATAGTTTAGATTCATAAAAATAAAAGATAATTGAGAAGCAGGTAAGTACTCACAAAAACCACCAGCTGCTTTTCCTTTACGACTTCCTAAATCTAAGCAATCATGATTATACATTCGGTTTAATAACGCTGAAAATTCAACATCTAGTTGATTGAAGATGTAAGTGCATTTTTCAATTAAATCTTTTTCATTTACAATTGGTTTAAGCACTTTTTGATCAGGGGCTACAGCTGTTACATCCCATGGGCGAAGCGTATCTACTTTTAGTTTCTCTTTTTTCTCTTGTAATATTTTATCTTTAAGTGGTACAACATACTCTCGTATTGATTTGGCTAGTTCATAGCAATCTGCTGCTGTATAATCAAAACGCTCATATTTTTTAAACATATAATCACGATAATTCTCGACTTGAATGTTTTTTGCCTTTTGGTGGCGAATGTTAATTAATGTATTTAAGATGCTTTGGAGTTCTTTTTCAACAGATAAAAATTGTTCAGAAATAATCATTTTTGCTTTTTTACGGATCTCACGATTCGGATTTTGTAAATAGGATTGTAATTCCGTTATCGTTTTTTCTTCGCCGTCCCAATTTCCACTTAGTCCTCCTGTAATTTCAAAGTACGCTGTTACTAATTGGTCTTCTTTAATTTCTAATTCGATATTTTCCTCGCAAAATAAAGTTTGAGCATTTTTTATTTTTACATCTAATAAACCATATACTTTAGAATCTAATTCCATTCGAAATGGTGACTGTAAGTATTTATTATTAAATAAATTTTGATAACGTTTTAAAAGTGGCTTTACAAATTGTTGATCATGTTCAAAAGTATCTTTTATTTCTTTATTATCTGTATTACTTTGAAAGGCGATATAGTGTAATCGTAATTGTTCTTCGATTTCCCAAATTAAAGTAGATTGTTCTTTTAACCAGTGTTCAAGGTCTAGTTTTGAAGAAATATTTTTATTTATTAAAGTCGAAAGAGCTTGTTCCAATTCAAGTATATTACTAATATCAATCGTATTTACACGCTGCATTATATATCCCTCGCTTTTTATTTACTTATGGAAGTATTCTTTTTCTTTATTGCAATCCCTTTTTTTCCTAAAAAGTTTGTGCCCACTACTCCAAGAACGATTAGAATTGTGCCGATGATATGGTAGTATGCGATTTGTTCATGTAAGAATGCAACGCCTGCGATAATGGTAATAAGTGTAGATAAATTGCTGAAGACACTTATTTTTGCTGCTTCAATATAAGATAATGAATAGTTTAATAACAATGCGGTCAGTAAAGAAGATAGTAATCCTAAATATAAAATGGAAATAAGAAATGTTCCATTCATAAATGGCTTAAAGAATATAGTTAATGTACCTTTGTTTATATGGCTAGTGATAGCAATTACATTAAAACTAATAAAACCAATCGCTGTCATTGTGTAAGTTAGATCCATTAGCCTGAAATTCTTTGTCATTTTTCGAGCTAACACATTATAGCAAGCAGATGATAATGCCGATAACAGAATAAGAATAACACCGATGAGACTAGTTTCATGTGCCCCTAAACCATTCATGATAAATATATAAATAACACCGATGACAGAAACGAGAACAGAGGTTTTTTGCCATATATTCGTATATTCTTTTAAAAAATAGGAAGCTAATATCATCGTAAATATAGGAATTGCCGCTTGGATAATTCCAGCTTCAGATGAACTTGTATACACTAAGCCAAACGCTTGGAAAGCAAAAAATAGTGCTGGATAAAATATTGCAATTGGTAAAAGGTCAAGTATGTTTTTAAATGATATATTTAACTTTACAAAACCGAAAATAACGGGAATGCTTGCAGCTACGAAAGCAATTGTAAAACGATGAGCAAGAGTATCGAGGGGGCTCGTAACTGTTAATGCTAATTTCACAAACATAAAGGAGAATCCAATAATAAATGAATAGAGTAATGCTGATAAATATGCCTTTGTTGTATGTTTCATAATTTCACCTCATAGTAGTTGATTTCTTACTGGCCAGTATACGTACATAGTAATCTTTCTGATCTAGTGCTACAATGTGAACAAATACAAACTGTACCGGTACAAATTAAATGTTGAGGTGGTAATAATGTATAAGTATTTACATGTTTTAAACGACTTAGAAAATATGATTCAAAATGGGGAGATAAAAGAAGGAAAGAAATTACCGTCTATAAGGTCACTCGTTACACAATATGAATGTAATAAGGCGACAGTTATACGCGCGCTTCATGAATTAGAAAAGCGCCATATTATTTATTCCGTCCCTCAAAGTGGATACTACGTTGTTAAGAAATCCGGGAGTACCATAGAAACTAACGAGATAATTGATTTTGCTTCCTCAGCACCAGATCCAGATGTGTTTCCATATTTAGATTTTCAACATTGTATTAATAAGGCCATTGATACATATAAAAATGACTTGTTCGTATATGGAACGCCGAAAGGTTTACCATCTCTAATTCCAGTTATTCAAAAACAACTGACAAACTATCAAGTTTTCACAAAAGAAGAAAATATTTTTATAACGTCAGGTGTGCAGCAAGCGCTTGCTATATTAACATCAATACCATTTCCGAATGAAAATGAAACGATATTAATTGAACAGCCAACTTATCATCTATATATTGAATATCTAGAAATAAATAAAATTCCTGTAATCGGTATTAAACGTACGAATGAAGGTATCGACTTAAATGAATTGGAACGTATATTTCGAACAGAAAAAATAAAATTCTTTTATACGATACCGAGATATCATCATCCGCTTGGAACATCTTATTCTAAAGATGAGAAAGAAAAAATTGTGCTATTGGCTAAGAAGTATAATGTATTTATAGTAGAAGATGATTATTTAGCAGATTTAGAAAATGATTCAAAAGCAGATCCGTTATATAGCTTACATAATTGTAATCATGTCATATATTTGAAAAGTTACTCGAAGATTATTTTTCCTGGTTTACGAGTCGGTGTGGCTGTTATTCCATCAGCAATTGCAAATGCTTTTCATAAATATAAAAAGATTTTAGATATCGATAGTCCAATGATATCTCAAGCTGCTTTAGAGATTTATATAAAGAGTGGCATGTTCGAACGCCATAAAAATAAAATCAAATCTTCCTATTACGATAGATCAAAAAAACTAGCAGAAATATTAGAAAAAGTGCAAAATGAAAACCCACTTTTATTTACATATAAAAAGCATAGTACGATAGGAATTCATACTTGTTTAGAAATACATAAAACAAGTATTTCGGAAATGTTTTTTGAGAAATTGAGTGACATTCAAATAAATATTGATTCTATTGATAAAAATTACGTCAAAGGTTTTCCTAAAGAGAGATTGTTAAAGTTAAACGTATCGAATGTAAAAGAAGATAAGATTGAAGAAGGAATTCGCAAAGTAATCGAGGAAGTAAACCAATCGGCACGTCTAGATTTTCAATTTAAAAAAGAATAATACGAATAAGGAGGTTTATTGTGAGAGGGAAAATAATCATCTTGTATGTATTGTTGTGAAGTTACTATCAAATTGTTGAATTTCAAATGACATCAGAAACTCCTACAATGAAGATGCTTAAAAATCTCAGCTGTAATATGTCACTAAAGGGTCATTTTCTGGAATAAGAGATAGGAATATTAATAAGAAAATCGAAATTAATTCAGAAGATGTTACTTCGTTAAGCATTGAGAAGTGATACTCAACAGTATGGAGGGAATCGATTATGAGCGATACAAAGACATTACGAGGATTAACCACCGTTAGTTTTTGGGCAGATAATCTAGAAGCAGCAAAGGAATGGTATGCTGAATTATTAGGTAGCAAACCATATTTCGAACGCCCGGGATATGCCGAATTTCGCCTTGGCGACTACCAACACGAGCTAGGTTTAATCGATAGTCGTTATGCGCCATCTGATGCAGTGACCGGACCATCTGGTGCTATAGTATACTGGCATGTTGATGATGTAACAGAAACTTTCAATAAGCTGCTATCTATGGGTGCGAAAGAGTATGAGGCACCTACAGAGCGCGGTGAGGGATTCATCACCGCTTCCATAGTCGATCCCTTCGGAAACATATTAGGTATTATGTATAATCAACACTATTTAGATGTGCTCATTTCGAACAGGAAAGTGTGAATCACGCTTCTGCGAAACAAGGTATAGGTTGTAAGGCTAAACAAATGTAATTAGTTATATTTTAACCCCTTCTTAAAATTAGAACGGGGTAATTTAATTTTAGGTTTTAAAACTAAATAACTGTACTATCATTTTACAGCGGATAATTAATGTGATTAAAATTATTACGAAAAAATATGATGGTGAGAGTACGTGGGAAATAATTTAAATTAATTATAAAAAGTAAGAAGAAGTACATGAGACCATTACAAGGAAAAGTAGCAGCTATAGCCAGAATGACAAGAGTTGCTGGAAGAGGCATTGCGATGATGCTCGGCGAATCTAGAGCAACTGTATATGTAAAAGGAAGACGTAGAGAAGGAAATCTATCGTATATGGGGAGAGCTGGAACGATTGAAGAAACTGCAGAGCTTGTTACGAAACAAGGTGGTAAAGGAATTTTTTAATTAGACAGCTGTATAATCTTTTTAAGAGCGCTCTTAGCAAAGAGTGCTCTTTTTCATTAAGATAAATATTTATTTAGCATCTTTTTAAAGTGGTCTTTATCGTAATTTATATATTGGGTAGCTGTATTCCGTATGGGGTCTCCTGCATAAAACCTTTCATACAATTCGTGTCTGGATCCTAGCGGGCTTCCGACGATATCCCATGCTAATTTAAATAGTTTTGTACGTTGTTTGGCATCGATGTTTGTTCCTTTAAAATGTTTTTTCAACAAATCGGATATCGGACTTTGGAAATCTTGCATGCTGGAAGGTAGTTGAATAAAGCCACCTGCTCCAATTAACTGCAAAATCTCTATTGCGCGGGGATAATATTTCGAACCAAGATTTCTTGCCGTTTCAATATATTTAAAGTTTGGCAAATATGTTTGATTTTCGTAAATAGTACCTTCAACTTCTGCGGCAATTAAGAGCGCGCGGATTGTTTCAATTTGCATAATTAATTCTCCAAGTTTCTCTTGAACATGCAAATAAGTAGTAGCACCGATTGCTTCAACAATTTCACAAGCAATTGCCGTTATAAATTCCAGCTTTACTACTAATCGTACAATTGCTTGGTGATAAGCTAAACTACTAGAAGCTATATCTGATTTTAAGGTCCATAATGCTTCAGGGTTGTTATACAGTAAGACACGTTCCCATGGCACAAATACATTATCAAAGATTAATAGTGCATCCATTTCATCGTACTGTGAGCTAATAGGGGAATCAACTGTATTTGAATGTGTATTCGCAAATGGTTCTCTACAAACCATATGTAATCCAGGGGAATTGGCTGCCACAATGAGGAAATGAGCTAAATCTTTTTGAGCGTCAGTCAGCTTTGTTAATGGATAGATTAATAAATCATTTGAATAAGGCGAAGCGGTTCCTATCATTTTTGCACCATTTAAATAAATTCCGTCAGAAGTTTTCTTCGTAACTCTTAGTAATCCTAAATCATCTGTATTTAACATCGATTCTGTAGAGCGATTTATCTGTGGATCACGTTGGACTACACTTAAAAACAAGTGCTTATCTCTCGCTTCTTCATAATAAGATGTGATTTTATCTGGAAACTGCGCATCGAATTTTTTATAAAAATCTCTTGATACGTACCAGCCAGTAAGTCTCGACCTTGCGTAATCAGATAATCTACTCATTACACCGTCTGTAGCATAACTCCACGTTTCAAAAGCGCTTCTCCTCATTAATAATTCGTTATAGGAATTCGGAACTAAAAATGCTGTATGGACAAAGTCTTTCGTTTTTGGACTTACGTATCCAACAGAATCTCTTCTTATTGGATCATCAAACAATGAAAATAAATTGGAAATGGTACTTAGTGTTCCTGCAAAATGTTTGTCTGTAGTTACATCTACTTTTTTTCCATAGAGCCAAACATTACGGCCGTCTTGTAAGCTCTTTATATAAGAATCCTTCAAATTATGCATATTTCCTCCTCCTAAAGACTATTCATATATTTGGACATCTTTTAATGGTGGGGAATATACGTGGAAAGTTATTGCTGTTGAATCTGTAGCATTATACATTTTATGCACAGTATCTTTTTTTACGGTGAAAATATTTCCCTCTGAAAATTCTTCAATCCGCTCGCTATTGTTTTCGTACGTTATATTTTGTAAGGTACCATCGACTATTAGTATACAACCTAAAGATATTCCGTGATCATGAACAAAAGTTTTTGCTTTGCTGGGAAAATTTAATACTAAAATCTCCACAAATTCAGACTGATAGATAACGTTTCTTCCGTATTCGTGGTTAACTGGTGAGGTAATAAAAGGAGATATTTTATGAAGTGAAATATTTAATGATTGAATAGCGTGTATTAAATTCTCCGTATCGTAGCTACATAGGTTATAAAACGCTTTACTTATGTTATGAATCAAATGCATGTACAACTTCCTCCTAAGCATTTGCAGTGAAAGAAAGTAATCTCCTATTATATCGTGTGTAGTTGATTACATAACATTGTATTGAAGAAATTCAAAAAGGTGACTGGTTTTAATTGGGGAATATCTGTTTTATGTGATGTGGTAATTAGTTCCATTTTTATGATATGCTTGAACTATAGCCTATTTTCTATTGGAAAGGTGATGAAATAAATGGCAGTTCTTTTAGTGGAAAATTTATATCAATTATCCATTGTTTTATTACTTTTATGTTCATTTTGTTTTTATAGATATTTAAAGAAAATGAAAAGAGAAAGAAAGCTTACTGGTTTTGAAATTACGATGTATATCATGACGCAACTTGCTTATTTCATTTGGGCGACAACAACTCTTCTTAAAATGTTATCAGAATAGTAATCTTAATATTAGATGTTGAAAAGAAATGTATAGAAACATATACGGTACAAACATGGGCAAGGATAATTTATCTATTAGGTAAATAAATATAGGCGGTATCTAGACTTATAACGTCTTTATAAAAAGAATGGGGAATACGTTCATAATTATGTCGAACACAAAAAAAATCGATGAAACCATCATTAGAAATCTCTTCATGTTTTACATTCAAATACATCCTTTGTAATTTCGTAATTGAGATGTATTGTCCAATTACATACTCATTAATTCCATATCCATCAAATTCAATTATCATATTATCACTGTTGATTACTAACCGACTTTATAGTCTAAATTTTGGATGAAACATTCACATTAATGATTATAAATAGTTCAAAAGCTATTTTGAATATATTTTTATAAAAAGAGAGGATATAAATGGAACAATATAAGTTAATTTTAAAAGGACCTAAACAACTTGAGTGGGAAACGAATGAAATTAGGTCCATACAAGATGATGAAATTATCGTTAAAACAATCGCGGGAGCAATAAGTATTGGGGCAGAGTTACCGCAGTATAATGGATCCGATGTTACAGATACGAATCCTTTTTATCCAAGAAAAACCGGATATGAAAGTTATGGTGAAGTGATTCGAGTTGGGAATAAAGTAACAAATTTAAAAGTAGGTGATAAAGTAGTTTCTTTTTATGGACATGAAACGATAGGAATAGTTAAGGCGCATAAAGTAATTCGAGTGCCTAGTTCTATACAACCTAAAGTCGCTTTATTATCTATTCTTTCGTGTGATGCTGCTAAAGGAGTATTAAAATTAAATCCAAGTAAAAATAAAAAAGTACTTATAACTGGATTGGGAGTTATCGGTTTACTCGCTTGTTATTACTTGAAAAACAATGTAGGTGTTGAATATGTGGATGTTGTTGAACCTGATGGGACTAGAAGAGAATTTGCAAAGAAATTTGGTGTAAAAAACACATTTGATTCAGCAGAACAGATAATAGAAACATATGATTATGGTTTCGAATGTTCTGCTACAAATAGCGGATTCCATGTATTGCAAAAAGCGCTTAAAACTAATGGACAAATATGTATACTTTCTGATGGTAATATTGAAGAACTAACATTAACCGCCAACTTTTATCAGAAAGAATTGCAAATCATTGGATCAAGTGATGGATACGATTATCAAAAACATGCAGCTTGGTTTTTTAAAGAAATAAGAAAAACACCATTTATAGAAGAAATCTTTCAACATGAAATACAGTATACTTCACTCATACAATGCTTTGAAGAATTGAGTTTAGGGATAATTAAACCATTAAAAGTATATGTTTCATATGAATAACGAAAAAATAGAGAAAATATTTGTCACAAACCTCACATCTGTTTCGTCCCATTTATGATTACTAAATGAGGAGGAACATATATGAAAATATTTGTAGCAGGTGCAACGGGTGTTATAGGACGTTCTTTATTACCTATGTTAATAAAAGAGGGGCATACGGTATTTGCAATGATTCGTAATGAATTACAAGTAGAAGCAATGAAGAAAATTGGTGCTATACCAGTAATAGCCGATGTGTTTAATCGACAGGCTGTATTTTCTGTATTGGAAGAAACAACTCCTGATGTAGTTATACATCAATTAACGTCATTGTCTACATGGAATTTTGAGGATAATGCAAAAATTAGAACAAAAGGCACTCGTAACCTTGTCGATGCCACAAAAAATGTAGGGGTAAAGAAAATAATCGCTCAAAGTATTTCATGGGCGTATGAACCAGGGGATACATTTGCGACAGAAAAAGATTCACTACATATTACTGCTCCTATGCCTCGGCAAATCACTGTTAATGGCATATTAAAATTAGAATCAGCTGTTTCTGAGTTACCAGAATCGATTACTCTTCGTTACGGTACACTATACGGACCGGGAACATGGTATGCGGAAAACGGCTTAATTGCAAATCAAGTTCGTAATAATGAAATGATTGCAACAGATGGGATAAGCTCTTTTATACATGTCGAAGATGCCGCTAGAGCAGCTATGTTAGCTCTTAATTGGCCTCCAGGAATCGTAAATATTGTAGATGATTCCCCAGCAACGAGTAAAGAATGGTTACCAATATACGCAGCTGTAATTGGGGCACCGGCTCCTAAAGCTCAAGCTGGGAAAAATAGTTGGGAAAGAGGAGCCTCAAATTATAAGGCACGTAAAGAGTATGGGTGGACACCTTTATTTCCATTATGGTCTGAAGGATTTAAAAATTTGATAAGTATGTAAAATAATCCTTTAATGGGAATGCTAATAACATTCACCGTTAAAGGATTGGGCTATTATGAATATAATTTGGGAAAGTATTATTTTAACCCTTACTGGAATTATTGTTTTAAAAATGACAGGTAGTACATCTGTTAGCCAAATGACGAGAGCTGAAATAATTATAGTTGTATCAATTGGACGTATTATTGTAGAACCTGTATTAAGTAGGAAAGTAGTTCCATCTATCTTTGCCGCTATCATATTTTCGGGCATACTACTTATCATTCATTTCTTTGAATTGAAATCACGGAAGGTGGAGCAATTCCTAAATGGAAGTAGCATTGTAATTGTTGAAAACGGAAAGATTTTAAAAGCAAATTTGATACGGGCAAAAATGTCAGAACAACAACTTTATATGCAATTAAGAGAAAAAGGGATTCATGATGTAAAGCGTTTACAGCAAGTTACAGCGGAACCGAATGGGCGTATTGGCTATCAATTAATAAAACAAGCACAACCAATAACCTTAGAAATGTTAGAAAAAGTATTAGATCAGTACAATATAAAAAGATAATTTTTCATGAGAAACAGCCAATACTACAATAAAAATATTGGCTGTTTTTTTATTTTCTATAAACGTAAGGATTAATAAAATAGGGGAGATTTTTAACCAATCTTTATAATAGATATAGGCTTATTATTATGCTATATTCAATGGGGCTACGATGACTAAGGTAAGTCGTATGAATAGAAGAAAAAACTATATACCAACAACACAAAAAATTTGCCTTTACTTTGATACTAAAAATGGATTGAAAATAAGGAGATAGATACATAATGGAATTTTGGGAATCAAGTTTTATTGAAAAACAAACGATGTGGGGATTTGAACCTACAGAATCCGCAATTATGACGAAAGATTTTTTTCTTGAAAAGAACGTTAAGGATATATTAGTTCCGGGTATTGGATATGGAAGAAATGCAAAGGTTTTTATTGATAATAGGATAAATGTAACAGGTATTGAAATTTCAAAAACAGCCATTGATTTAGCAAAAAAAAACGGACTAGAAGATATTAGTATATATCACGGTTCGGTAAATGAGATGCCTTTTGATAGTAAACTATATGATGGGATATTTAGTCATGCACTTCTTCATTTGTTGAATAAGCAGGATAGAGAGAAATTTATTAAAGATTGTTATAATCAGTTAAAACCTGGCGGATATATGGTTTTTACAACTGTTTCTAAAAAAGCGCCAATGTACGGAAAAGGGAAACAGTTGGACCAAGATTATTTTGAGATAATGGAAGGTGTAAAAATGTTCTTCTATGATTCTGAATCTATAAAACATGATTTTAATGAATATGGACTAGTACAAGTTTCGGAAATTGACGAACCAAATAAGAACATGGAAAATAAGCCTTCAATCAATTTTCTAATGATAAAATGTAAGAAAGAACAATAAATAAAGAATTGTAAGCATTACTAACAATCTCTATATGTTGAATATGAACCAATAAAGAGGACGAGCATATATTATAAATACCTCTTAACTTTAAGTAACCTTAACTTTCGTTAATAGGATATCTCAAAATCCCCGAAAAGAGCACTTGCGGAAACGAGTGCTCTTTTATTTATGTGATAATAGATTTTTATGGGTATTCTATTTGGAATTTTAAACCATAAATATAGAATATAATGTTAAACTTAATGTAGCACTTGTTGAAATTAATAGTTGTGCTGTAATAGAGAATAAAGTACTTGAACGGAGTGTTATTGAATGCAAACAAGAAAAGCTTATTTATATGTATTTCATACGATGTCAGATTGGGAGTACGGACATTTAATTGCTGAACTGAATACAGGAAGATATTTCAAAAAAGGTTTAGCGCCTTTAAAAGTAATTACAGTAGGAGTAAATAAAGAAACGGTTATTTCAATGGGAGGCTTGAATATAAAGCCAGATATTTCCCTAGATGAATGTGTGTTTGAGAGTAACGATCTATTAATTTTACCTGGAGGAAATACTTGGAGTGAAAATATACAAAAACCTATTTTGCAAAAAGTTGATGAAGCTTTACAGATGGGCGTAATTGTTGCTGCAATATGTGGTGCAACTGTAGGGCTTGCAAATTATGAATTCTTAGATGATAGAAAGCATACAAGTAATAGTTTAGATTATATGAAAATGGTTTGCCCGAATTATAATGGAGAAAATTTGTATGAAATGGGACCTGTAGCATCTGACCAAAATCTCATTACTGCATCTGGAGTAGCCCCTCTGGAGTTCGCAATGGAAGTACTGAAAAAATTGGATGTACTTGCACCGGATACACTTCATTCATGGTATAACTTACATAAGACTCATGAATCTGATTATTTCTTCCAGTTAATGAATTCTCTTAATAATTGAGTAGTTTTATAGTATCTCGAATAGGAACCATGCTTTAGATAGACAACGTCAAAGCATGGTTTTTTTGTTTTATTTCATAAATATTTAAATATAAAATATAATATAATAAAAATGAGTCCGAGAGAAATATTCTTCTCTTTTTATACGATTATTGCTGAACGACAAAAGTAATAGCATTTGTTTTTAATTGAATGCGTCTTTCATTTCGAACTATATCAAAAGCTAATTCTTTTATTTCAACTTTTACTTCTTTCCATCCTTTATAAATACTTTTTAATAGACGTATCATTTCTTCGGTTGGGAGATTAATTTCAATTAAAGCTTCTAATTCTTCATTCGTTTTTAAATCAATTTCTTGTATGTTAGAGTTAATAATTAAACAATTAATACCGCCGTTTTTTGTCCCTTTTTTCATAGAATGGAGCACGTTTGTTAAATCTTCTTCTGATTTAACATGCTCTAAACTTGATACTGCAACGATATAGTCATAAGTGTTAGGAGGAATATCGTAGTTTTCAATTGCTATTTGTTCCGTTTTTATTACTCCAAATACTCCATGTACTTTGCTATAAACTTGTAACTTTGTTAAAGCAGAATGAAGTAAATCGACACAAGTAACAGTGCCGCTACAATTTTTTATCTTTTGTGCAATTGGAATACTATTTCTTCCAACGCCAGATCCGAGGTCAAGTACTTGCAAGTTGTTTTGTCTTTCGAAATAGTCCATCATGTCCATAACTGTTTTAACTGGTTTGTAAAGCCAAGATCCAGTCTCAAATAGTTTATATTGTTCATAACAAAGGTCATGATATTTCTTTTCTTCTTGTCTTATGTAATCGATACGATTCATATTGTTTCAGCTCCAATATGTTCACTGCAAAATGAATAGGTAGGACAGCCTTTTATATTCGTTTGAATTCGAAAGATACCACCAGCATGTGGGTACTTTTTTAATTCTTCATCCGTCATTCTTGTTCTGGCAGTCGTAACATATAAGTCAGTTGAATTAGGGCCTCCAAATGTACACGACGTTACATATAAGGCAGGAATTGGAACACTTAATATTTGTTCTCCAGTCAAAGGATTCCATCTAGTAATCTTCGAACCACCCCAATGTGCAATCCATAAGCAACCTTCTTCATCGATTGTCATCCCATCAGGTAAACCATCATTTTCAGGAAAAAGGATAACATCAGTTGGATTACTAATTTCTCCAGTACGTATATCATAATGAAAACGAACTACTTTTTTAGTAGGTGTATCAATAAAATAAAGGTATGTATGATCAGGTGACCAAGCGATTCCATTTGATGTATTTACATATGAAACTTTTTTCTCAACGCTCAAATTATTATATAAACAATATAAGGAACCTACAGCATTTATTCCATTTAAATCAGTAGTACCCGCCCAGAAGCGACCAGCTGGATCACATTTCCCATCATTAAAACGATTTTCTACTAAATGTGGTTCAGGATCATAAATATGTGTCAGTTTTTCTGTTTTCAGGTTAAGAGAGTAAAATCCGTTTTCCATTGCTAAAAGTACTACATCCTCTACATATGGAACAACACAGCCGATTTGCTGATTAAGGGCAATTACCCGGTTTGTATTGTTAGTGGGATTATAGATGCATAATGTTTTCTCCATAATATCAACCCAATATAAAAGTTGCTTTTTTTCATTCCAACATGGTCCTTCAGCTAAAGTTGCTTTAGCATCTAAAACTAATTCTATATTACTAAACAAGATGTTCACCTCGCATTATAAGATATTTATATAATTCGATAAAAATAGAGGTAAACCTTTTAGCGAGAGAATCTTAAGATTTGCAATGTAGAAAACAGACCTTCTCATATTAAAAAAAGTGTATAAACACAGAGAGGAAAATGCATATGATGTTTTATGAGGTTGTTTGCTTTTCTTGTAAAAATATATTCCGAGTATATGAAGGTAGTGAACAATATAAGCGGTTTAAAGAGAAATCGAAAGGGATATATTGTTGTGATGAATGTAGCCACAAGATTCAATTAGAAGCGATAAAACATTTTTTTAGATAATTATATGTAATGTATTAACGTTCAGAAAAATTTGACAATAAACGTGTAATAAATTATCATATGTAAAAATCAACATTTAAAATGGCATGGAAGAGAAGAGTAGTTAAGAAAGAATACGTACAGAGAGCTCTGGTAGCTGAGAAAGAGCGGTATACATCTTAATGAAAAAAGACTTGGAGCTGCGCAAGGAACTAATTTATTTAGGGATGGTGCGACGGGTTCTCCCGTTATAGAGATAGGGTATAAGCATATTTTGCCGTACCTGAAAAGGTTAATATGGTGACGTATTAACAAACTGAGGTGGTACCGCGAAGCTAATAACTCTCGTCCTCAAGATGAATAATCTTGGGGGTGGGAGTTTTTTTGTTGTATAAAACTGAAAATGTGAAAACAAAAAATAATTGAGGTGAGTGACATATGCATTGGGCGTATGAAGTAGCACATGAATTAATTAGAAAACATCCAAATAAAGAAACTTTTGTTTGTGCATCTGGAATTAGTCCATCTGGTTCTGTTCACATTGGAAACTTCCGTGAAATAGTAACGACTTATTTTGTTGTAAGAGCTCTGCAAAATTTAGGGAAAAAGACTCGTTTTATCTTTTCATGGGATGATTATGACAGGTTTAGAAAAGTTCCTAAAAATATTGATCCATCTTTTGCAAGATACATTGGTATGCCGTACTGTGATATCCCTGATCCGCATGGGTGTCATAACTCATATGCAGAGCATTTTGAAAAAGAGTTTGAGAAATCGCTTCAAGCATTTGGGATTGAAGTGGAATTCATATATCAACATGCTGAATATAGAAGCGGAAGGTATAATGGCAATATATTAGAGGCTTTGCATAAAAGAAAAGAAATATATGATATTTTAATGCGTTTTAAAACAGGAGTTCACTTTGAAGAAGATAGAGAAAACTTTTATCCAGTTACGTTATATTGCGAGAGGTGCGGGAAAGATGCAACAACGATTACACAATTTGATGAAGTATTAGAAACAGTACGGTATGCATGTGAATGCGGAAATGAAAATGAATTATCGGTAGTAAATACAAATAAAATGAAACTGAATTGGAAAATTGATTGGCCGATGAGATGGATGATAGAGGATGTTATTTTTGAACCAGGCGGAAGAGATCATTCATCGGAAACAGGTAGTTACAATGTATCAAAAGAAATTGTAAGGGAAATATTCAATCGTGAAGCGCCTCATTACGTTGCTTATGATTTCATTGGTCTTAAAGGTAATCATGAAAAAATGTCTAGTTCTTCAGGAAATAGCATTACACCTAGCGACTTATTAAAAGTGTATGTACCAGAAGTAATTCTTTTTATGTTTGCAAAATATAGGCCAGGCGCAGCTTTTCATATTGGCCTTGATGAAGATGTGATCCGAAATTATACAGAGTATGAACGATTGAAAGATAGTTATGAAAATGAAGCACTAAAAAATGAAGATTTATTTGATGCAATTAAACTTTCTAGAGTTGATAACCGATTTAAAGAATATCCAAAGTTTAATCAAGTTGCAAGTACTTTACCACTATTAAATTTTGATTCCTCTATTTTACAAAATATATTAGAGAAAATAGATAGGAGTTATGCATTACCTGAAATGATTGCGATAAGTAATCGTGCAGAGTATTGGATAAGAAATTTTCAATCTGAAAAATTGATTACGGTAAATAAAGAGAAGAATACGGAGTTTTATAACACATTAGAAGATAGTCAGAAAAACTGGGTGGAAGAAGTTTGTAAAACACTTCGTTCTAATAAAGAATATTCTAATTTAATGGAGCAACTGTATACGATTTGTCATCATGAAAATAAAAAAATAATGAAAGGAAATCAAAAGCTATTATTCACCATTATATATAGGCTCGTTATGAATCAATCAAGTGGCCCACGTATACCGTTATTAATACATGTGGTAGGCATCAAAAAAATCATCACTTTATTAGATTTCTAATATATAGCTAAAAGCAACGCAAGTACTCAAAGATCTAAGTGCTTGCGTTGTAAATTTTACTACCGTGTATACAGTTTTGGACATTCATCACCACTTGGCTCATAAAAACAATGGCTTTTAAATTGCCCTACAAACGGCTGATTATACCATTCAGGTGGGCAAGCTCCAACTGGACGGAAATACCAAAGAGCCCATCGTGCTGGCCAGCGCCATTCACCTTGTAAAACCTTTCTTGCAATTTCTTTTTCTGACTCACGAGCGCGTTGATAAAAATATCCATATTGTACTGCTTCAAATCCACCGGGGCTTTGATATACAGCATCACGAACGGTACGGAGTTGTTTGAAATCTAAGCAATCGCAAAATACACGATTCACAACAACGCAGCCAACAAGCTGTTCACCTTGTCGGCCTTCTCCTTCAGCTTCAGCACGAATTAAACGAGCTAGTAAATCAACATCGCTTTCGTTATATGGAATAAGGGGCATAGTGATACCACCTTTCTGTTATAGTAAAGAGTGTATGTTATAAAATAAGCTACGTGCTTTTTTACATAAAAATAACATTTGATTTTAATAGGAGTTTGTATAAAAAAAGTTAATTAGTAATAGTAGATAAATAGAAAAGGGGAGAGGTATTATGTATCGAATTCATAAAGATGACATTATTTACGCAATGTCACCAGAAAATAAGCCGTGTATGGAAGTAGAAATTGGGAGCCGTCTTGTATTTGAAACATATGATTGCTTTGAAAACCAAATTGATTCTGAAGATGTTGTGTTCCAAGAATTAGATTGGAACCGAATTAATCCAGCGACTGGGCCTGTATATATTACAGGTGCAGAACCGGATGATATATTGGCCGTAACGATTGAAAAGATTAAAATTGCAGAGCAGGGTGTTTTAACTACAGGTGCGAACCTCGGTGTAATGGGTGAAGTGCTAAATGAAAATACAGTGAAAATCCTCCCAATACATAATAAACATGTTTTGTTTTCAAATGAACTGCAAATTCCGATTAATCCAATGATCGGTGTGATTGGTACTGCGCCGAAAGAGGAGAGTATTTCCTGTGGAACACCGCATGACCATGGCGGAAATATGGACTGTAAAGAGATAAAAGAAGGGACAACATTGTTATTACCTGTAAATGTTCCTGGTGCTCTATTAGCATTAGGCGATTTACATGCAGCGATGGGTGATGGTGAAATTGGTGTTAGTGGAGTAGAGGTTGCTGGTGAGGTGACGGTAACAGTTCAGATTATAAAAGGAAAGAAATGGCCACTACCAATGGCTATCCAAAAAGAAAAAGTAATGACAATTGCTTCAGAGAAATTGTTAGACGATGCAGCGAATCGTGCTGTACATAATATGGTAACATTTTTACATGAGGAATTAGAAATGTCTAAAGCAGATGCAACTCTATTATTATCAGCAGTGGGTAATTTAAAAGTTTGCCAAGTTGTGGATCCACTAAAAACGACGCGGATGGAACTAGGAATGGAATATGCGGAAAAGCTAGGTTTTAATTGGAGTAAATTTAATATTAAATAAGAATACTAGAAGAAGGATGCTGTTTTTTAAAAGTATCCTTTTTTAATTTACGGATGAAATAAAAAGAGGTAGTATTTATTTTATATAAGTATATTTGAGATTGTGAATTAAAAGGAGTTTAAGAATGGTCAAAATTATGATTGTTGAAGATGATATGAAAATTGCGGAGCTATTATCAACTTATGTTGCGAAATACGGTTACCAAGGAATTGTAATATCGGATTTTCAAAATGTGTTAGACATATTTTTAGAAGAACAACCAGAGTTAGTTTTATTAGATATTAATTTACCAAGCTTTGACGGTTACTATTGGTGTCGTCAAATTCGTGGAGTTTCCACATGTCCAATTTTATTTATCTCGGCCCGTGAAGGTACGATGGATCAGGTTATGGCGTTAGAAAATGGTGGCGATGATTTTATTCCGAAGCCTTTTCATTATGAAGTTGTAATGGCAAAAATTCGTAGCCATTTAAGACGTGCTTACGGTGATTATGCACCGAAACTAGAAGAACGAATGGTTGAGCAACAAGGACTTAGTTTATATCCCGAAAGGCTTGTATTGAAGTTGCGGAATCAAGAGATTGATATAACGAGAAACGAAGCCATTTTATTAGAAATGTTAATGAAAAATTATCCGCGTGTTGTGAGTAGAGAAGTGTTGCTTAATAAGTTATGGGATAGTGAATCTTATGTTGATGATAATACATTAAGTGTAAATACAACACGTGTGCGTAAAAAGTTAAAAACATTACATATTGAGGATGCGATTGAAACAATTCGTAGTGTTGGATATAGGTTGCATATTACTTGGGAAAATGGTGTGGAAAAATGATAAGGCTGTTTATACGTGACCATATACCACTTATTTGTTTTACAGTGCTCCAACTACTAGCCATATTCCTTGTATATTGGTTTGATGGACATAATCATATTACAACAGCATTATATGCAATGTTTTTAGGTGCTTTTTTTATGGTAAGCTACTTAATATTTCGTTATTTTACACATCGTTCTTTTTATGAGCGTTTAGCCAATCCATTGCAATCTTTGGATGAATCCGTTCAAAAATCTGATTTTGTAGTTGTATCTACTGCTCTCCAAGATTTGCTTGATGCACAATATCGTCATTATCAAAATCAACTGCAATTACAAGAAAGAAAAAATAATGATCATTTAACCTTTATGAATCAGTGGATTCATCAAATGAAAACACCTCTATCTGTAATAGAATTAATTACACAGGATGAAGTGGATTCGCGTTTTGAAAGTATTAATGAGGAAACAGATCGCTTGAAAAAGGGATTAGAGATGGCATTATATGTCGCGCGTTTAGAAGCATTTATACAAGATTTTTATGTAGAAAGAGCCCAACTACATAAAGTAGTAAATGATTCCGTGCATGAACATAAACGCTTCTTTATCCGGAATTTTGTATATCCAGAGCTTGAAATTGATAAAGGTATTACTGTAGAAAGTGATGCGAAATGGTTGCAATTTTTAATAGGACAAATTATATCGAATGCGATTAAATACTCATCAGGTAGTAGAGAAAAGATTAAAGTGAAAGCATGTAAGGAAGGTAATACTGTTGTACTTGAAATAGCCGATAGTGGCGTCGGGATACCGAAGCAAGATTTACCAAGAGTATTTAAACCGTTCTTTACAGGAGAAAATGGTAGAGATTTTAAAGAATCAACTGGAATGGGGTTATATCTTGTATATGAAATTACGAAACAATTAGGGCATCGTGTAGAAATTCATTCAGAAGTTGGTAAAGGTACCGTTGTACGAATTATATTTTTTAATGTGTAAATAAGTGATTTAGGCTAAAGAATTTTGAAGATAAGTTTTTTAGCCTTATTTTATAGCGATTAAATGAAACGATAATAAATACGACTATTAAATTAGAAGGATTTAATAATAAATTAATTGATAGATAATTTTTTGTAAGAAAAAAGCTACCCCTTTGAAAGAGCTAGCTTTATGAATTGTAATTAAGTAAACAAACTTAATAATTTATATCCAATTAATCCTAAAATAGTGATAGGAATCATCATTAAGAAAGAAGAAATTCGATTAGCATTAGAGCGTTCTAATACAAGAATCAAGATAATCCCAACTATGACTTCGGTATATCCAACAGGTAACATGTGACTATAGTCTTCAAAATTTAAAAGAATGTGAAGTCCATCCGTTACAAAAACTCCACTTATAAGTGCGCTTCCGAATTTATGAAGTGGATTTGTAGTATCCTTCCATAGAAAACCTGCAATTCCGAAGATGGTTCCTCCTATACATGCACATACAATCCATACAGATATAAAATAAATAGAGTGAGCTACATTTTTAATAATTATTGCATAACCATAATAGCCTAAAACCATACCTAGCAGCGCAAGTATACCGGAAAGCATAGCTGTACGCTTAGAATAACTAAGACTAGCCACAAAAAAGGATGGAACTAACCAAACACTTCCTAGGTTAGCTAATGAATTCCAATTTCCTGGAAGTATACCTTGGCCCAATTTAGTTAGTATACCAACAATAATCCCTACTATAATCGGGATGAGAAAACTTCTTAAAAACATATTTGATTTTATGATTTTTAATGTCTTTTCCATAAATTCAATCCTTACTTTAATATTTTCTGTAAACTTATAATAGCTTATTAAGGAAAAATAATCAATTAAATTTTATCGAAAAACAATAAAAAAATATTGAATAACGAACCGTCCTTTTTTTTTATAATTAGGTGAATAAAATATCAAAACTAGTTACTCAACCAAAATGGTAAATGAAATAATATATGCAAGTAATAAAATTGCTGAAAACACATAATTCAACTTATCATAAGCATGCTCTTGAGGATAAAATTCACTGTTATACTTGTAATTTAGAATTTTTAATGATTTTCATCTCGTATTTACAATGAAATGATTTATGATAAAAAAGAAAAGGGATTGATATAGTTTCCTCCTGTTTTTATTTACAATTTATTTGAAGAAGGGATTTTTTACTAGTTGTGAATGTTAGGGGGATTGCAATGGATATTCGGAAAATGAGATATTTTATAACGGTGGCAGAAGAATTAAACTTTAGTCGTGCAGCAGAACGTCTTATGATGGCACAACCGCCTTTAAGTCAAGAAATTCGTAAATTAGAAGAAGAATTAGGAGTTCAACTTTTTCATCGAACGAAAAGAATGGTTGAACTTACCGATGCTGGAAAAATATTTTTAGAAGGTGCACGGCAAACGTTGCTTCAAGTAGATAGAACGATTAAAGAAACACAGCTTGCGGATGAAGGGAAGATAGGCCATTTAATAATTGGGTTTGTCGATTCTACAGAAACCGTTATAAATGTATTAAAAAAATTTCGAGAACGGTTTCCTAAAATTCAACTTATATTACGCGAAATGACAACTGATCAACAAATCAAAGCGCTCTATGAAAAACAAATTCATCTTGGATTTATTCGTTCCAAGCAGAATAATGAAATTTTAACTTCCGAAGTTTGTTCTGTAGAATATTTAAAATTGGTTTTGTATGAAGATCACCCTTTCGTTATGTTACGTAACATTCCAATTAAATCATTAGTGGATGAACCATTTATTTTATTTCCACGTCATTTTGGTACAAACTTTTATGATGTAATTATTAGTTACTTTTGGGAACATGGAGTAAGTTTAAATATTGTTCAAGAAGCGATTCAAATGCAAACGATTGTGAATTTAGTTGCAGCAGGAATGGGGATTTCTGTCGTTCCGTCATCAGTGGAAAGTTATAAAAAACGGGAGTTATATATAAAGAAATTCAATAAAATACCCCAAAAATAAATTTATATGCTGGATGGAGACTAGATGAACAGTCTGTTGTGTTAGAGAACTTTTTAACTGTTGTTAGAGAGGTTTATACAACTTCACAATGTGAATGTAAAAGAAAATAACCCATTTGTATAGGATGGGCAGTGTAGATTTGAAAAGGAAAGCTTCTTTATAGGTAGAACAAAAAGGTGTTTTAACCTGTTTTGCTCGGATCATACTCAATGAAATCTTTTAGTACACCATCAATTTGATCCATAATTTCAGGTTGTAATTTAACACTAGAAGCAATTACGTTTTCTCTTATTTGCTCTGGATTTGATGCACCAATAATTGCAGAGGAAACAGCTGGATTTTGTAATACCCAAGCAACTGCAAGTTGAGGTAAGGTAAGATTAGTTTCTTGCGCGATGGGATTAAGTTTCTGAATTGCATTGAGTACATCATCGCTCATCCAGCGTTGCACGAGTTTTTGGAAAAATGGTTTACTAGCATCAGAGTTAGCACGTGATTGATTCGGCAATGGTTTACCAGGTTGATATTTTCCTGTGAGAATACCTTGTACAAGGGGAGACCAAACAACTTGACCAAGTCCCTCACGTTGACATGTTGGTATTACATCAGTTTCAATAACTCGCCACAACATCGAATATTGAGGTTGGCTAGCGATAAGTGGAATGCTTAATTCTCGTGCAAGTGTTGCACCGCGGGTGATTTGTTCTGATGTCCACTCACTTATGCCTAAGTAAAGGACTTTACCTTGTCTTACAAGATCAGCAAAAGCTAACATCGTTTCTTCAAGGGGAGTTGTTGTATCAAATCTATGTGCATAATAGACATCAATGTAGTCTGTCTGCAACCGTTTTAATGATGCATTACAATTTTCAATAATATGTTTTCGCGACAATCCACGATCATTTTTTCCAGGTCCGGTCGGATGACATACTTTTGTACATAGTTCTATACTTTCTCTCCGTATGCCTTTTAAAGACCGGCCTAGTACTTCTTCGGCTATCGTGTCCGAATAAACATCAGCAGTATCAAACGTTGTAATTCCGACATCTAGTGCGGTTTTCACACAATTATTTGCAGTATCTTCATTTACCTTTCCGCCATGGTTTATCCAGTTCCCGTATGCAATCTTACTTACTGTTAACCCACTGTTTCCGAGTTTGCTAAATTCCATTGTAGAATCCCCCCTTAAAAATGATACCTTTATTATAAGAACTGAAATTTAGTATGTATAATATATGATTTATGATGAATTTATATAAAAATTATATAAGAGGGGGATGTTTAGAATTTTATTACTAGGGGAATCTAAAGCAAGTAGCACAACAAATGTGGTGTATGCTTGTTCAATATGAAGTTTAGAATTGATAAATAGACCTTTAAAGAAAGCAATCTTTTTAAAAGCACATATAATTACATTTACTCATACAGTACTATTATGGTACAATATGGTTACTAACGACGGAAAGGAATGATGGGTGGACGATGATTAACTAATCTTATTTTTAAATGTTGAAATTAAATAAATTTCAATTTGTAAAAAATAGGATTAGTCTGCCCAATTCCATTCAAAGGTATTGCTATTTGATTTGCGTAATAGCTTATTTGGGTATAAATAATGTAATGACTAATCCTGCCAAAATTACTTTGGGAGGATTTTTTTGTTCTCCCTTTATGAAAGGGATCGGTAATATGAAAGAGCTTTTAAAATTAAATGATGTGTATGTTGATATAAAGGAAAATACTTTGTTAGAAAAAATGAATGTAGTAGTAAAACAAGGGGATGTAATCGGATTAATTGGTAAAAATGGTGCTGGTAAATCAACGTTACTTCAATTAATAAATGGGAAGATTGAGCCATCAAAAGGAATTGTTGAGTGGCAGCAAATGAATATGACAACAGCATATGTTGAACAAGAAATAGAATCTTTTATTAGTAAGGATGTGATTGCAAAAGAAGCAGAGCTTCTTGCAAAATGGGGCGTGCCAACGAACGATTTTCATACTTTAAGTGGTGGTGAAAAGCTGAAAGTTCGCTTAGCAAAAGGATTTGCGGAAAATCCTAATGTCTTAATATTAGACGAACCGACAAATCATTTAGATGAGATGAGTACGGAATTTCTCATTAAACAAATAAAAAATATGAAAGGTACAGTAATCGTTGTATCGCATGATCGATATTTTTTAGATGTTGTCGCAACAAAAATATGGTCAATTGAGGATAAAAAATTAATTGAGCATAGCGGTAATTATACGAGTTATATGAAAGCACGTGAGCAAAAAAGACTGACGCAACAACGTGAATATGAAAAGCAGCAAAAAAAGATTGAACAAGTAGAAACACATATAAAAGAATTAAGTTCATGGTCACAAAAGGCACACGCACAGTCTACAAAACAAGAAGGTGTTAAAGAATTTTATCGTGTAAAAGCGAAGCGAATGGATGCGCAAGTTAAGTCAAAACGAAAACGTCTCGAAAAAGAGCTAGAGAAAACGAAAGTAGAACGTGTGAAAGAGGAGTACGCAGTTGAGTTCTCTATTCAAGCGAGTAAAAAAGTAGGAAAACGCTTTTTAGAAGTAAAACAATTAAAAAAAGACTTTCATGGAAAAATATTATTTGAAAACGTTAATTTTACAATTCAGCACGGTGAGAAGGTTGCGATTGTTGGACCAAACGGTAGTGGGAAAACAACATTACTAAAGATGATTATGGGAACGGAAACTGTGGAAGGAGAAGTATGGGTTTCACCATCTGCAAATATCGGTTATTTAACACAAGAAGTATTTGATTTACCACTTGATAAAACGCCAGAAGATTTATTTTTTAAAGATTCATTTGAAGAAAGAGGGAAAGTCCAAAATTTAATGAAACATTTAGGGTTCCAAGCTTCTCAATGGAAAGAGCCGATTGAACATATGAGCATGGGAGAACGAGTGAAATGTAAGTTAATGGCTTATATTTTAGATGAAAAAGACGTACTCATTTTAGATGAACCGACAAATCACCTTGATCTGCCTTCACGTGAACAGCTTGAAAATACATTAGCGGAGTATAATGGAACACTAGTTATCGTTTCTCACGATCGATATTTTCTAGAGAAAACAACTAACACAAAACTCGTGTTTTCAAATCATACGATACAAAAACAGCTAGAAGAACCTCCTAAAACAAGAGATGAAATTGAAGAGTTACGTTTAACGTTAGAAACAGAGAGACAAGAAGTATTAGGAAAATTAAGCTTTTTAACTTCTAATGATAAAGAATATAAAGAACTTGATGAACGATTTATAGAACTTACGAAACAGATTAAGGCGCTATAATTATTTAGGGGGATTAACATGGGAGCAGAGAGTTCAACTAAGTTATTTAGAATAGACTGTGGAAATATATATCTACAAGAGTTTACTATGAAAGATGCTGAGAGTATTTATAAAATATCGAATCAACCGGAAATAGAAAAATTTTTGCCAGACTGGAAATCAACAAAAGAACAGAGGGTTAATTGGATTATCAATGATGAAATACCAGCAAATAAAGCATTTCTTGAGGCAGTGAAAACTACGAATAACATAGATAATCATATGTTAAAGCTAGGAATATTTAAGCAAGCTACAAATGAATTCATTGGATGGTGCTGCACAGGTATTAAAGAAGAACTCCCTTCACCAAACAGAGAGATAATGTATGCTATCTCAAGTGAATATCAAAATAATGGCTATGCTACAAAAGCGAATAAAGGCTTAATTGACTATTTGTTTAAAAAAACAAATGTAAATGTCCTCAACGCAATTGCTTTAATTAAAAATGTACCATCAAATAAAGTTATTGAAAAATGCGGATTTATTTATATGAGCCAACAGACGATAGAAAATCGACTATTTAATCATTATGTATTGAGTAAATCAGAGTGGATAAAAAATATAGCTCTTTGAAGGGAGCTATATTGCATATGAAATCAGTAAAAAAGCTTAGAGCTAAAACTCTGAGCTTTTTTTCGTACTATATGATAAGTTGTATAGTTATTCTTTATAATATATTGCATGTTGCTAATAAATAATACAAGGTGTTTCAGCGACTAGAAGTAAGAAGCATTGTATTCCATACCACTATACAAATATTATAAGATAGATATACGTTGATTATATATTGGAAATAGATTTGTTATCAGTTTTTTTAGAAATCTTACAAGCGTGTAAGATAAATGAAAGATGAATCAATATGTGCTATAAGACAATTCATTTACACTTTATAGTGAGCAGTGGAAATGAAGGGAGAATATAAATGGAAATTTTACATGCAAAAAGTATTAGTAAAGTATATAAAGGGAAAATACCTTTTAAAGCATTGGTAGATATTGATTTATCAATTCAAGAAGGTGAATTTGTAGGAATTATGGGACCATCAGGTAGCGGGAAAACAACATTATTAAATATGGTATCTACTATTGATTCTCCTACATCGGGAGAAATATTAATAAATGGTACAAATCCTTTTCAGTTATCATCAGACAGTTTAGCTTTATTTCGTAGGAAACAATTAGGATTTGTTTTTCAATCATTTAATTTACTTAGCACACTTACAGTGAAAGAAAACATTGTATTGCCGATGACACTAGATGGTGTATCTGTACAAGAAATGAACAAACGAGTGGAAGATATTGCAGAGAAATTAAATATTGCAGATATATTGAGTAAAAGAACGTTTGAAATATCAGGGGGGCAAGCTCAAAGAACTGCAATCGCTCGTGCTATCGTTCATAAACCACAATTATTACTTGCAGATGAACCAACAGGGAATTTAGACTCTAAATCTTCAAATGATGTAATGGAGATGCTAGATACTCTTAATAAAGAAGAAAAAGCAACGATGATGTTAGTTACACATGATCCGTATGCAGCGAGCTTTTGCAGCAGAGTTATATTTATTAAAGATGGTCAATTATATAATGAAATTTATTGTGGTGAAAGCAGGCAAGCCTTTTATCAAAAGATTATGGATGTCCTTTCTTTGTTAGGAGGGAAAAGGCATGACTTTTCGTCAGTTCGCGTTTAATAATATTTTTCGTAATAAGCGTACATATGCTGCTCATTTTTTAAGTTGTACATTTTCTATTATGATTTTCTTTACGTATGCCCTTTTGTTATTTCATCCTGATTTACAAGGGGAGTTGAAATCGACAAGTGCAACAATAAGTGCATTTGGTACATTAGGATTTACAGTTTCGCAAGGCTTGATATTTGTTTTTTCATTTTTCTTTATTCTATATTCAGTAAGTTCGTTTTTAAAAACGCGTAAGAAAGAATTTGGCATTTTAATGATGCAAGGTATGTCAATGAGGCAGCTAAAGAAATTATTATTAATTGAAAATATGTTAATTGGACTTGGGTCAATTTGTATAGGTATTTTCATCGGTCTCATATTTTCTAAACTAGTATTATTGATTAGTGCAAGTGTATTAATGATTAGTAATGGCTTACCTTTTTATATACCAGTGAAGGCCGTACTATTAACAGTCATCACATTTCTTTTCTTATTTTTAATCGTTTCGCTTGTTACTTTTAAAATGATAAAAGTAACGGGACTTGTGGAACTTATTCAAGCAGAGGAAAAGCCAAAGCCTGAACCGAAATTTTCCATTTTATTATCGCTACTTTCTTTAATTAGTATAGGCTATGGATATATTTCAGTATTTCGCTTTATCCCAAGTATTAATTTTATTACGCTCGGAATAGGTGTACTTCTAGTCATTATTGGAACGTACTTTTTATATACACAGTGTAGCGTGTATATATTGTATCTTGCTAAAAGGAGAGAATCTTTCTTTTTAAAGAGAACAAATATATTAACATTTTCAGAATTGATTTACCGTATGAAAGATAATGCAACGATGTTTTTTATAGTATCTATTATTTCAGCAGTTGCATTTACAGCAATAGGTACAACAGCCGCTCTTGGTAATAGGAATTTAGTGTGGATGACAAACCCATATACATTTCTGTATGAAAGCTCTGAAAACAACAAATTAGTAGATAAACATCTCTCTATTATAAAAAAACATCTCTCTGATGCAAATATTCCGTACCGAATGGCTTCATCTTCAAGTAAATTTACAGAAAGTAACGTAAATGTATTGAAATTAAGTGAATATAACGAACTTACGAGAGCACTAGGGTACCAACAAGAAACAATTGAAAAAGAAGATGAAATTTTACTAATTCCTGGGAGGGTGTCACAAAAACAAGAATTTAAAAATGGTGACTATAAAAAAAATATTGAAGTTATTCAAGGTGATTGGACAAAGACATTTCGTGTGAAAAAAACTGTGGGGGATTTAGTTTTACCACATGACTCTAGTAGTATTTATATTGCTGTTCAAGATCATGTGTATGATGAAATTCCTCTGACGAGTAATCCAAAAGATGAAAATATTCAACATCGTACTTATGGATTTGTTGTAGATGATTGGATAAAAACGAAAGAGATTTCAAATCAATTAAAGAGTATACTCGATAAAGATCTTAGGGACAGAGATTTCTACTTTGAAGCTTTAACATTAAACTTGTTGGAGGCAAAGCAAAAGAATGGTTTATTACTTATGGCAAGTGTTTTAGTCGGAATCGTTTTCTTTACATTTGCTGCTAGTTTTATTTATTTCCGATTATATACTGATTTGGACCGTGATCAACAACAATATAAAATGATTTCGAAAATGGGATTAAGTAAACGAGAGTTAAAAAAAGTTGTAACGAGACAGTTAGTATTAATGTTCTTCTTACCGATTGTTGTTGCGGTGATTCATACTGTAGTTGCGTATACGGCACTGCAACAATTAGTCAGTTTTTCTATTTTAAATAGCTCAATCGTTATTTTAATTTCATTTATATGTATACAAGTTTTATATTTCTTTATCACTCGTTGGCGTTACCTACAAAAGCTTTATAAGACTATGGAGCAATAGAGGATATTAACTAATAAAATTACAGAAAAGCATGTAAAAAATGATATGAATTATGAAAGGAACTGTGATGAAAAGAATTTTAACTATTTTTATGTTAACTATAATAATTTTAATAAGCTTTAGTGCATGCTCTAAAAAGGACAACGCATTTCCTGCAAACGGTGTATTAATTATTGGAGATGATAATAATATTTTACCAATTATTAATCGTTATCAGGAAATTACGAAAGAAAATGAAGTGTTTTCTGTGAAAAAAAGTGAAGTTGGAAATGGACATGTATTAATTATAAATGAATCTACAGCACAAGCATTGATTAAAGAAAAAGTTTTTCGTAAACGAGATAATGACTCCGATTATATTATAGATACGTTACCGAAATTCCCAAAAGAGGGATCGTTACTGTTTACAAGTGAAGACGAAAAGACTATGAAAAGTATTAAAATAGAAGGAAAAGAGATTCCTGTAACATACGATAGTGACGCTTGGATAGGTAACAATCGTAAATATCCAACGCAATCGTATGTGATCGTAGCAAAAAATAGCGTATATAAGGAAATAAAAGCAAATGAAACGAAAATACATCTTCTTCAATTAAAGAAATCTCTAGGTGACGAAAGACCTAAAATGTCGACAGATAATACAATGGTTAATGAAAATGTCAAAGTAAAAAAGCTAATTAAAGGTTTGGAAGGAGAAGTATCTTTTCAGTTTGTAACGATTGGAGAAAAAACTTAAAAAAGAGTTCGAGGTTGATAGAAACTATATCAACCTCGAACTCTTTTTAGTTATATGTCATTTAGATTACATTACTTCATTTAATCGAGTCTCGTTTGTTTCCTCGATCACATTTGTGTTTTGAACCGGATTACTTTGAGCTTCTTTTTCTTTACGAGACTTTTGTAGCATTTCAAGGATGATCCATATTGGAACACCTTTATCCTTTAGCATCTTCCATAAATCTAATTCGTTAAATTTATGCTCAGGCTGTTTCATTTCTTTTTCAGATGAACGAATATCGAACTTGATAGGATCATTTGCTTTCTTACCTTCAAGTTTAGTAGAAGAGATAGTATTATGCTCAAGGTTAGATGGAGTTATTTTAGTAGGTTGAGCTAATGTATGAATGTTTGATCCGATTTGCATGCTTTTTCCTCCTTTTCAAGCAATAAAATTAGTTTTCTTATGATTTTTAAATCCACGTAACATGAGGAAACTACATTCAATTATAAATTCAAATAATCAGATTTACAAGTTATATTGTGAAAAGCAAATGTTTACTTGAATTAATATTTATCAACATTTGTGTATGTTTTCTATATATACAACGTATATAAAATACTTTACATTATGTGTAAGTTAAAAACTGAATGTGTCAATATTTTTTATGGAAAAATGAAAGCGTTTAATTAGGGGGAGAAAGTATGGGGAAGTTATTTTTAAAAGTATGTTTTTTCACATTAGTGACTGTTTGTTCATTCATAGCGAAAACAACTTACGCTGAAGAGAGGCAACAAAATAATTATCCTATCATTTTAGTGAATGGATTTGCTGGATGGGGTAGGGAAGAAATGTTAGGGGTAAAATATTGGGGTGGTGTTCATGATATACAGGAAGATTTAAAAAGAAATGGTTATACAGTACATACGGCTGCTGTTGGTCCTGTTTCTAGTAACTGGGACCGTGCATGTGAATTATATGCACAAATTAACGGTGGAATTGTAGACTATGGTGCGGCACACGCTGAGAAACATGGACATAATCGTTTTGGTAGAACTTATAGTGGATTTGCACCGAATTGGAGTGAAACAAATAAAGTTCATTTAGTTGGGCATAGCATGGGTGGACAAACGACAAGAACATTAGTGCAGTTATTAAAAGAAGGCAGTTATGAAGAAAAAGACTATGTGAAAAATCATCCGAACGCAAAGATATCACCACTATTTGAAGGCGGTAAATCGTATGTTCATAGTGTTACAACTTTAGCAACTCCTCATAATGGCACAACACTCGCGGACGGAAGTCTTCTATTGCCGTTCGTTAAAGATTTACTCATTACAGCTGCGAGTTTAGGAGGAAACAATAATTTATCATTATATGATTTTAAATTGGACCAATGGGGTATGAAAAAAAACGCTGGAGAGTCCTTCTTCCAATATACTGATCGGATTTTAAATAGTTCAATTTGGGAAAATACAAAAGATATTAGTCAATGGGATTTAAGTACTGATGGAGCAAGGGAGTTAAATAGTTGGGTAAAGACGCAATCGGATGTGTATTACTTATCGTATAGTGGACATGCATCACAAGCAGCACCTATAACCGGTTTACAACTACCTCATATTACAATGAACAAAGTGTTAATGGGGAATGCATTTTTCTTAGGTTCCTATGCAAGATTTGAAGAAAATCGCCCATTAATTGATACATCTTGGTGGCAAAATGACGGTGTAGTAAATACAAATTCTATGATTGCGCCTTCAACTAGTATTGCTGTAAATCATAATGAGTTTTTACAGGTTGGAAAATGGAATCATATTGAAACGAAAGAAAATTGGGATCATTTAGATATGGTAGGACTAAGCGTTTCAGACACGTTAGGTTTTTCTAATATTCAAGAGTTTTATAGAACAGTTGCAGAAAAGTTATCACGGTTACCGCAATAGTTAATAATAAAGCGCTCTCGATGGAATTCGGGAGCGCTTTATATTATATTGAAAGAGGGATATGGAAGAAAAATATGGGGGGATATTATGAAAATACAAGTTGTTTTATCAGGATACGGGACAGTAGGAAGAGAGTTTATAAAATTGGTAAACGAAAAATATTTATATATATACGAAACATATGGAATCCATTTAGTTGTAAGTGGCGTATTAGGTAGAAATATTGCAATACATAATGAGGAAGGTTTGTCTATTCATCATTTATTAATGTATGGTAGCGGTACTGCATCAATTGAAAAGTATATAGAACATCACCCGAAAGACCGTGCAACAAGTGGGATAAGTGGTACTGTATTGGTAGAATCAACAGTTACAAATCTTAAAGATGGAAATCCGGGAAAAAAATATATAAAACAAGCGATTGAGAAACATATGGATATTGTTGCAATTTCAAAAGGTGCACTCGTTACTAACTGGAGAGAAATAAAGGCAGCAGCAAAAGAAGCGAATGTACGAATTCGCTATAGTGGCGCAACTGCTGCAGCACTACCGACATTAGATATTGGACAATTTAGTTTGGCTGGCTGCAATATTGAAAAAATAGAAGGAATATTAAACGGGACAACTAATTATATTCTTACAAAAATGTATGAAGAAGATGTTACGTTTGAAGAAGCACTGAAAGAAGCGCAAAATAAAGGAATTGCTGAGACGAACCCAATATTAGATGTAAGTGGTTCGGATAGTGCGTGTAAATTATTACTTTTGGCAAACAGCTTGATGGGTGTTGAGAATATGCTTACTGATATGCATATAAAAGGAATCGAAAATGTTACAAAACAACAAATTCGACATGCTAAGGAACAAAACAATTATATTAAATTAATAGCTTCAGCATATAAGGATATGGATGGTAAAGTGAATCTTAATGTAGAACCGCTTGAAATAGAAAAAGACCATCCACTAGCAAAAGTAAATGGAACTGAAAAAGGAATAACATTCTTTACAGATACAATGGGACAAGTTACTACAATTGGTGGAGCTTCTAATCCACGCGGAGCCGCAGCAGCTGCTTTAAAAGATGTAATTAACTTATATCGTAGAGATTTATAGAAGTAAAACTCACACCTTCAAAATTCGGATGGAGAAAAAAAGTTAGGTGGGAGCCTTTTTGCCCATATATGTCCGATTCGGGCTAAAAATCGGTGGGGGATGAATAAAATTCCCACGGATTAAAGTTTCACTTTATAAGACCGTACCGCTGTTAATAAAAAATACATATGTAGTGGACCTTTTGAGAATGAAATAAATATGCAAAAATAATTGCAGGGGGTAAGAAATTGTTTAAAGATTTTAAAGTTGTAAAAGATCGTCCCGTTTATATTCAATTAAAGGATTATTTTAAAAAGATGATTATGAAAGGGCATTTGCTCGGTGATCAAAAGATCCCATCAACAAGGGAACTGAGTGAATTATTATCAGTGAGCAGAAATACAGTACTCTCTGCTTATGCGGATTTAGAACAAGAAGGACTCATTTATGCAGTAAAAGGAAAAGGGAATTTCGTTGCGAAGGTGGATATATCTAACACCTCGTCTGTTGAAATAGATTGGAAAAATAAACTGAATACAGTTACCACATTAGCGGATGAATTAGACTTAATGAAGCATGGAGTTCGCTGGGAAAAAGGAATGGTTGTTTTTAATAGTATAGCCCCGGACGAAAAGCTATTTGATGTTGAAAATTTCAAAAGAGCTTTTCTTACTCGTATGTCCATTGAAGGGGATATCGTATTGAACTACGGATATGCAAAAGGTTACCGACCGTTAATGAAATATCTACTTCATTACATGGAAATGAAAGGTGTAGATATTTCGAACAAAGATATTTTAATTACAAATGGATTTACAGAAGGATTAGATATTGTACTATCTTCCTTAGCGAAAAAATCAGGGCGTGTGATTTGTGAGAATCCAACTCACCATGCTGCATTGAAACTTTTTCGCTTACATGGACTTGAAGTTCATGGGATAGATATGAATGATGATGGTATTGATACGACTCAAGTAGAAAAAAGTTTACGTGAAAAGGATTTTGATTTTGCGTATTTAATTCCTTCTTATCATAATCCAACTGGTATTGTTACAAGTTCGGAGAAAAGAACGGAATTGATGAGGTTATTTTCGAAATATAAGGTTCCTATTATAGAGGACGGATTTAATGAAGAATTACGTTATTCAGGTTCACATTTATCGCCACTATTAACTTTTGCTGGGGCTGGTAATAATGTGATTTATATTAGTAGCTTTTCGAAGGTACTTTTCCCTGGTTTACGTGTAGGTTGGATTATTGCCGATAAAGAACTGATTCATTATTTAGAAAGTGTTAAAAGAGCAAGAACCATTCACACATCTACGTTAGATCAAGCTGTTTTGTTTCAATATTTACATGAAGGATATTTTGAAAAATATTTAAAAAAGGCAAGATCTGTTTACAAGAAAAAATATGAGTTAGCCGTTGGGGCTTGCAATCAGTACATTCCGTTTAAAAGGATGACTGGAGATGGCGGACTTCATTTGTTTATAGAGTTGGAAGAGAAAATTCACGCTCGCACACTTTTACAAAAGTGTTATGAGAAAGGTGTAACGTTTTCTCCTGGAGATGTTTTTTATTCTGATGGAGGGGGAGCGAATACATTCCGCTTAGGTTTTTCACGTTTGAAGGAGAAAGAAATAGTTAGTGGGATTCAAATAATTGGTGAAACTTTAAAAAATGAAACTTGGAGTTGAGAAAATGAGAATTGGCGTTATTATGGGAGGAGTATCCTCTGAAAAACAAGTATCAATTATGACTGGAAATGAAATGATTGCACATTTAGATAAAAATAAGTATGAAATCGTTCCAATTACGTTAAATGAAAAAATGGATTTAATTGAAAAGGCGAAAGACATTGATTTTGCATTGCTAGCATTACACGGAAAATACGGAGAAGATGGTACGGTTCAAGGGACGCTTGAGAGTTTAGGTATTCCATATAGTGGCAGCAATATGTTATCTAGCGGTATATGTATGGATAAAAATATTTCGAAAAAGATTTTGCGTTATGAAGGAGTAGAAACACCAGATTGGATTGAACTTACAAAAATGGCAGATCTAAAGCTTGAGGATTTAGATAAGTTAGGATTTCCGTTAGTGGTAAAACCAAACTCTGGCGGCTCGAGTGTTGGCGTAAAGATCGTCAATGATAAAAATGAATTGATCTCAATGCTGGAAACTGTATTCGAATGGGATTCTGAAGTAGTAATTGAGAAGTATATAAAGGGTGACGAGATTACATGTTCAATTTTTGATGGTAAACAGTTACCTATCGTTTCAATTCGACATGCAGCTGAGTTTTTCGACTACAATGCAAAATACGATGATGTTAGTACAATTGAAGAAGTTATTGAACTTCCAACTGAAATTAAGGAGCGTGTAAATAAAGCGTCATTGGCTTGTTATAAAGCATTAAAATGTAGTGTTTATGCAAGGGTTGATATGATGGTGAAGGACGGAATTCCATATGTAATGGAGGTTAATACATTACCAGGGATGACCCAATCAAGTTTACTGCCAAAAAGTGCAGATGCCGCGGGGATTAATTATAGTAAACTATTAGATATGATAATTGAAACTTCATTAAGAGTGAGGAAAGAAGAAGGTTTTTAAGATAATTATAGAATTAAAACTTTTGATAGTTCCACGAAGTATGCTATGATAATTACAATACGACAACTAAATATTTATCCACTAGGGGGGCCTTTTGTAGGCTGAGATCAAACATAATTTTGAGACTCTTAGTACCTGATCTGGTTAATACCAGCGTAGGGAAGTGGGAAGACGATTATATTTAAAGAATACATTAATATTGTCTATTTCACTTTCTTTACGCCTGTAAAGAAAGTTTTTTTGTTTTACAGATTTAATAACTGTGGATAAATGCATATATTTTATACATTATTGGAGGAATTTAAATGACTTTTTCACAAACATTACGTAAAGAAGTAGATTCTATTTGGGAGGCAAGTTTTCATCATCCTTTTGTAAAAAAACTTGGTGAAGGTACGTTAGATTTGGCAAGTTTTCGTTATTACGTACTTCAAGATTCATATTATTTAAGTCATTTTGCTAGAGTACAAACTTTAGGAGCTGCAAAGGCTCTTGAATTAGAAACGACAGCTCGCATGGCACACCATGCTCAAAATACATACGAGGCAGAATTATCATTACATGAGAATTTCGCAAAGAAATTGGGAATTACGGAAGAAGAAAAAGGTCATTTTATCCCTGCCCCAACTGCATATGCGTATACTTCACATATGTACCGTGCGGCGTATGAAGGGCATTTAGGGGATATTATCGCAGCAATTTTACCTTGCTACTGGCTATATTATGAAATTGGTGAACGTTTAAAAGAATGTCAGCCAGAAGAGCCGATTTATAAAGAGTGGATTTCTGCTTATGGATCTGATTGGTTCCGTACTTTAGTTGAAGAGCAAATTACACGATTAGATACTATCGCTGAACAAGTGACAGAGTCTGATCGGAAGCGTATGAAACAGCATTTCATTATTAGTAGTCAATATGAATATTCATTTTGGGAAATGGCTTACACTTTAGAGAAGTGGCCAGTGAATACAGAAGTAAAAGATGTAATTGGATAAAGAGTAGAGGTATTGTTATACATATGTATGGATAATACCTCTTTATATGATTTCAAAAAAGGGGTATCGCAAAAAAGACGTATCAATCTAAGTGCGTCTTTTTTTCAATTTTCTTCAATTAGCAATTTCATGGAGAGCTTGCTGGAAAAGTAGAATGAAAAGCCCTAATCAGGGCTTTTTTTGTAGGAATTTCTTAACCGTCATTGAGTCCTGTCACTAGTAGGTGTTTTGACGCTACGACGGACTAAGAAAGTATATGAAAGTGTTATAACGAGAGGCATTTACAGTACAGAAAAATTTAAGCGGCATACGGGAATACATAGGATACGGCATGATGGTTATTGAGAAATGAAGTGAACTTAGTAAGCATGAAGATATGACGCAAGAATTCACATTTTATAATTTCTATTTATAAAAATGAGCCCATAGTAAAAATAGGTATATGAACAAGGTGCATTGTCTAGTGATAGGTCATATTTTAAAGGTGTACGCATTGAACTTAGTTTATACCGCTATTTCTACTTAGATTTAACGAACAGAAATATAGGAAAGCATCGATGAAGTTAAAGCTTATAAACGGAGGTCATGAAAATGAATAAGTTTCAACAAGAACTACAAGCGTTAAGCCTTAATGATTACCAGTCTGGAAATATTGTGTATTGGGACCAGCAAAACCAATATCCATACTACTATTTTGAAGATGCTGCTCGTCGCTGTGGCGGTTGCGGTCGTTGTGGTGGTGGTGGATTCCGTTGTGGTGGATTCCGTTGTATTGGTTGCTTTGGTTGTTTTGGTTGTGGTGGCTGTGGTGGCTGTGGCGGTTGTGGTGGTTGTTCTAATTGTTTTAATGGTTTTAATGGTACCACTGATACTACTGGTACTATTGTAACATATGAATATTGATAAGAGAAAAAAGGAATCTACTTTGTAAAGCGTTATACAATTTTATAAAAGAGATAAATCAAAACAGACGTAGCATCTTTTAATTTAGAGAAATAATTTATCCAACCTTTTATAAACATTGTGACTTTATTTCAAATCAAAAATTGAATGTTTTTTATGTTCAATACCCTTGACGCAATCTTTGACTTTCGTAAGTAGATTTATTGCACCAGAACCAAAAAGAAGAGCTGCTATCAGCCCTTCTTTCTCTTTTCTTTTTAAGATTGTAATTCTTATAGTCTGTATAATATCTGTCCATAAATGCAACCATGTCACCAAAGAATCCCCATTTACCTACATTTATCCAACCTTTAACAACTGCCGATTTTAATGCTTTTCTCCCCGCATCTTTACGATCTTTTGCTGTTATATCTGATTTTCTGCTGATTCTCATACTTGATATGAAATATGTGAAAGTCAGTATGAATGGTGGAAGTGAGCGCAACTTTAAATGCTATTTATTGGGATTAACAAATTTAATAATCTATTTTTTTACTATTGATTAATTTTGAAACGTAACAAAACTACGTAACTGTTTGTATAAAATGCACTGCTCTAGTATTCAAAATTGAGAACATGGAATAAGGTGCTTTGTTTCTACAAGCTGCTTTTGTTTTACTTTATATTACGATTTATAGACCGGAAATTACACTTTAAATGTTTATTACTGTAGCAGTTATGTTTCTTTCACTAATAGTGTTAGTGGATGTACCAATTCCCGTGGCATTCAGAGATAGACTGTATACATAAGTACCAGGGGGAGGGGTATCTATCCAGACTATTGAAACGTAGTGTGTTAAATTTGTTGAAACATTTACTGGTTTTTGAATATCTTCTTGAAGCTCCATCTGAACCGCAATAGTAAAGACGCCTCTTTTTAGAGCGAGAATTGAAGATACAGTAAATTCTGTAAGGGGACTTAGGGAAACATAATCAGATCTGAAAACTCCTTCTAACTTTACTATTTGATTAACGCCTACACTAATAGCTGGTAATACGAGGTTAGTTGGGCTAGTTGCAGGAATATGACTTTGGTTAAATGTAACTGAAACAATGCCAGGTGGTCCAGTATTACCAGTAGGTCCAGTATCGCCAGTAGGCCCAGTATCGCCGGTCGGCCCAGTGGCACCAGTAGCACCTGTTGAACCAGTGGGACCTGTAGGGAATTGAAAAGGTTGCATAGGTGGGAGTGTTGGTCCAATCGAACCCTGGTTTAATGCAGCAGAAGATAAAAACTCGTCCAATATAATTCACCTCTAAAAAAATTGTATTACTAATAGTAAATGTAGGAGTTGAGCAAAGTGACATGGACAAGCGGTTGTATGTTAAAAATTAAACAAAATAGTTATTTTATTAAAGAAAAAACATGCACAAAAATTGCGCATGTATAATAAAAAGCTATGTCTTGTCTATGTAAATATATGATTGGCTTATACAAACCGTGAGTGTGTTTGAGAAAAATGGTTATTTATTAACAAATATAAAGAGCGCTTTTTAAGGCGCCCTTTAACCAAAACTAATATTAAAAAAGAATACCACATGATATTTTATGTATGTTCTTAATAAATGTGCGGTTTTTAAACAAAATCCTTATTTTATCTTAAATAAAAAGAGCACACATATAAGCGTGCTCTCAAATAAGAAAGGTAGAATGCTATGAATGGAAAGCCTCGATAGAATAACATATGCTTGTCCGGTTTAAATGTGAGAAGTTTTTAATAAAAACGCTATTTTAGTAAAGGACAAGTTTAAAAGGCCCTGATTGACACAGGACTTTTTAAAAGGGAACAACACTTGACATGTTATAAATTATGACTGAAAGTACCTTTTATATTAGCATTATTGGGATTTTAATTCCAATAATGCTTGTTGAGAAATAAAAACTTTATTTTGCACAACAGAGCAGCTAGCTGAAGTAGCTAACTGCTCTATTGTACAATTTTAGAAGTTCACTGGATACAGATATATGTTTTAACAAAAAGTTACATCTATATTATAAACGAATATCAAAATATTATGCAGGAAAGAAAACTAAATTAAAACTTCATTTTGTACAACAAAGCAGTCAGCCTAATTGGCTAACTACTTGTTGTATAAAGGAAAATTAGGCCCTACAAGTAAATGATATGTAACTTTAAGTTACAGCTATAGTATAAGCAGAATTTAAAATATTATGTGGAAGTGAAAATGATCTTAAATTTTAGAGCGAAGGGGAGTTGGATAATAGAGTTAACGGAGTACGCCATTTATAAGGGTGAATCGCTAATATGTATTGCAACTGTACAGGAGTGTGCTCAACATTTGGGTGTACTTCCCAAGACAATCCTCTTTTATAAAACACCAGTTTATAGGAAAAGAGTGGCCGGTAGACAGAAAGCTTGTATTTATTTAACTGTTACCGCGCTAGATGAAGATTAATATAAAAATTTCATTTTGTATTAGTTTAAAACCAAAAAAGAGCACTTAATAAAGTGCTCTCTTGCCGAAATCCATTTTGTAAAGACTACTTCATTTTATAAAGAGAGGAACACAAAATATTATATGTGTATCCAGTCAATTGAGTGCGTTTTTACAAACAAAGAGCAGCTAGCAAAAACTAACTGCTCGGTTCTCCAAGGGGGAACAAGGAGAAAGTAACTTAATGGGTTGTCTACAGTATTGACGGAATCTGGAGACTTATTCGATCAAATAAAAAAGGTACTGTATATAAGTGCACTTCGGACCAAGTTTTTTTATGGTAACAGTTATTGGTATTATGTGTAAGAACTAACGTGTATCTTGAAAATAATCATTATTTATTTAAATGTAAATTTACAACTAGAGTAGAATCGCATCAATACGCTCGCAGTTAACTACAGTGATATCTCCGTTTTCACCTATAAATGTAGCAAGACATGATTTATTATGGAATCCTACAAATATAGAAGCTTTTAATACTGTGCCATTAACTAAAAGTTGTTTTATTTTTTTCCCTAAGTAAAATGTTTCTAAAAGATAGCAAATATCTTTAAAACTCTCTTTTCGGGTTGGGATAAAAGAAGGTCGGTTATTTGGAAGAGATGTTAGAATAGGATTAAATACTTTGGGATTAATAGCATAGTTGATGAAAACTGACATTTTTCCGGCTCCTCTATTTTATAATTTATATTGAAATATGCTGTGTGAAATAGGGCTTTTTTCAAAGCCCCATCTTTACTCTACTCAGCTTCAATTCTAAGCGCTTGAATATCACGACAGTCCAAAACAATTATAGAGCCAGGTTCTGTTGTGTTATCCACAAATGTTACACAAAAATTATCTGGATTAAAGTTAGTAAAAATAAGATCCTCTAGTGTTGTTCCTGTAAGGAAGACATCTACTTCTGTACCTAACTGTAATCTTTCTAATTGTTCGCAAACACATTTTGTATGCTCAGCCATATAAAAACACCTCCTTTTCTCAAATTACTATTAATATATGTATAAATTAAATAGAACGATTGGAGTAATAGCTTAGTAATATTAATTATTTTGCTAGTTAATATTTTTATAAAATAATCCTTTGAAATGAATATCGTCCGGCTAGAAAACTAGAGGACACCAATTCATTAAAGCAGCAATTAAAGCTGTTTTAGGAATAGGTGTCCTTTTTATTTTGAAAAGGGAGATGGGGAAATGAATGTGTTAAGAGATCAATTAAGTGAATGGAAAAAGTAATCGAAACAAACAAGGAAGAAAAAAGATATAGAGTTCAAGTGGTTGTGAGATAAATTGAAAATAGAAATTAATAATTAAAAAGATAATTAATTAAAAATTTGGATGTAGTTAATGCAAATGAAATTAAAATTAAAAAGGTATAATTTTAATTTTTAAGTTAAGTATAGAAAAGAAATGAATCATCTAGATATAAAGAAAGGATGGATTTTTGCAATGAGCTCAAATGAATCAAATTTCAGTTTTACCAGTAACAAAGATATTGTAAAGTACCTTAATGTAAGAAAAGACCCTGTTGATTTAAGAGACAAAATATTTCGGAGTTACTTGTTTAGTAATGAGGCGGATTTGCCAACGCAAGTCGATCTTCGTCCTAAAATGTCAGGTATAGTAAACCAATGGAATATAGGTTCTTGTACGGCAAATGCAATTGTTTCAGGCTTAAGAGAATACCTATTATTACAATCAGGTCGTCCATTTACTTGCTTATCTCGTTTGTTTTTATATTATCATGAGCGAGAAATAGAAGGACATATTCAGGAAGATAGCGGAGCGAATGTTCGTGATGGTATGGATGTTCTTAAAAAAATTGGGGTATGTCCTGAAGAGGATTTTCCTTATACTGAGAATTTTAGAAATAAGCCATCACCAAAGGCTGAATCAGATGCAGCGCTTTATAAAATTGGAACATACCATCGTATTCAAGATTTATCGGGATTAAAGGCTGCACTTGTCCATGGATTAGTTGTTGTACTTGGATTTGCTGTGCCAAAATCTTTTATGTCAGAAGAAGTTAAAAAGACTGGTATAGTTCCGGTATCAGGAACAGATGATGTAATTGTTGAAGATGGTCAACAGGCAGGACATGCTGTTTGTGCTGCTGGATATGATGATAATAAGAAAACTGTTATTATTCGAAACAGCTGGGGAGAAGACTGGGGAGATAAAGGATATTGTTATTTCCCATATGAATTATTTGAAAATGGAATTGTACAAGATATGTGGACAGGTCGTTAATTAGATAAAGAAGTGGAAGTATGGAAACAATAAAACACGTTATACATGTTACAGGTAGTATAAAAGAGCTTGAAAAAGATGTGGAAATAAAGGGAGTCAGGTTTGTTACCTACAACGGAAAAAGATATGAGTAATATTTTTATACAAGCTGGTATTTTAAGTGAACGAAAAACAAATACAGTCCGGCTAGAAAACTAGAGGACACCAATTCATTAAAGCAGCCATTAAAGCTGTTTTAGGAATAAGGTGTCCTCTTTATTTTGAAAAGGGTGATGGGAAAATGAAGGTGCTAAGAAATCAGCTACGTGAATGGAAAAAGCAATCAAAACAAGCAAAGAAGAAAAACAAGAAAAAAGAAAAGCGAAATTTAGTACTCGTGAAATTGAGGATTTAATGGGGATGCATAGACCTTGTTATGAGCGCAGACGTGGTGCGTTAAGACAAAAATAATTAAAAAATAAAAAGGAGTGGTCTTATATGACTAAACAATTATCTTTCTTACCAAAAATCGATAGATCAGCAACGCAAGAGAAGTTAGAAGGTGTGTTGGAAAGTGTACGTATACATAGACAATTTGGGATGATGCGTAAAGAAATGAAAGTCACTCCTTCTTATGAAATACGTGAGCACAGTCCTACACATACAGTTGGTAAGCCATTAGAAGATGTTGCTATAGCAAATATTCAACAAAGCAAACGAGAAGAGTGGCTTGAAAGAATGTCAGTACGTATTGATCAGTTTCTAAATCGATTAGGGAACGGACGTGCAGGAAGCATTCAAAGAGATATTATTTATAAACGTTATTTAGAAGAAGAGGACGTATGTGATTACAGGGTTTATAACGAAATAGGGATGTCTGAGCGTACTTATCGACGTTGGAAGTCTAAAGCATTTTATAAACTTGCTTTTGCACTTGGATTAGAAGTTTACGAGACAGAAGAAACGGGAGGTATTGAATAATGAATTGCGTTCAACCAATACGTGATCCGGAGCAAATACAACAGATTAAAGAATATCTGAAGGAAAACAATGAACGTAATAATATTTTGTAAGAAATCATTTTGGAGTTATCTATTTAGTAAATAAATTAAAATTTCATAATAAAAAAGCTCACTACTTATATAAAAATAGATAAGTAGTGACTTTTTTTATTATGAATAATGATAGATTATGATAATTAGAATTATATGAAATATGATTTTTATTATATTTTTATCTGTTGGTGTATATAAGTTGTTCTTATTCTTCTTGGATTTCAAATGAAATTTCTTTAGCTGCTTCTAAAGCTATTTTTTTAGCTTTTGCTTTAAAATCGGCTGCTGCTAAAACGTATCCACATCGATGTCCCATTGATGTAGGTGGTTTTAAGGTAGTTCCTTTTTTAGGTTTTATAAAAACTTTCTCTACACCAGGATATTTAGAACTACGATTTTTTCCTGTAACTCGAATTAGTTTTCCTGTAGATTTAACTGTTAGGTAATGAGCGTACACATATTTATAATGTTTTTTTACTAGTGAAGGTTTATTTCCTAACATTAACCGAATAGTCTCTTGCACTAAGTTAATTCCATGCCCAATTTCAATTATGTCATTCATTGCTCCACCTGATATTCTGGGATTTATCTCAATTAATTTCCAAACATTATCTATTCTCCGGAGTTCTAGATGACACGCTCCATTTTTCATATTAAAAGCCTGAATAACAGAATTAATTGCATTGAAAAGACTATTATATAGTCTTTTTTCTACCCTTCCTAGTAAAGAATAACCAGTAACAATAAAGCGTTCAAAAAATGTAATTTCTTGTTCAATTACTGCTATAATATGGACTTTTCCATCTTGAACTAAAATTTCAACTAAGTACTGAGGTCCATCTATATATTCTTCAAGTAAAATCTCTTCATTAGGTAATTTGTTTAAAAGACTTTGTATAGATAAAATTAATTGATCTTTATTTTTTACTAATAATACATCTTTTGATCCTGTTGATTTAGGGGATTTCACAATAAGAGGGAAATTTATCTTATTATTTTTTTTAAAAAAAGATGATAATGATTCTGTTGGTTTGTAAATTGAATAGTTGAGTGAGATTGGTAAATCTTTAAGTACATTACGAGTTAATATTTTGTTTTCCATATGATGGATAGCTTTAGTAGATACAATATTTGAGCAAAATTTTTCTGATAAACGTGCAGCCATATAAACATAAGGGTCAATAAAACTAAAAATCCCTTTTATGTTTTTTCCTGATTTATTCAATTTTTCAATTGTTGTAATTATATTATCATAGTCATTTATATCAGTGAAAATCATCTGATGTACATCAGGGAATATAGTGCGTTCATTAATAAATTTTGTTTTTTTAGTTAATAAAACAGTAAAGAAATTAAGTTTTTCAGCTGCTTTGATTGCTTCCCTACTTGATCCTGATTTATTTGTTTCAATGAAAACGATAGTATCCATTTTATGTCACCTTAACCTTTATCATTTATCATTTATTATTTTATAAAACCTCAGGTTTATTATTTCTATAGGTAGAATATTAAAATGAGGTTAAGCTTGTTCCGGATATTTCGAAAAATGGTTGAATGAGGGATAACATGAATATATATATAATGAATTTGATATTTGTTTTGAAAAAGATTTTTAGAAAGAAGGGAAGAAGAACTAACATGACTATAATTGGTATGCTTCATCATCGGAAAGATCCGAATGACGTAAAGAAAGCATATACTTACGCTGCTGTAGCTAAAGCTGAAGGTGTGGACTTTTTTTATTTCACTTTAGGGAAAGTAAATTTAGAAACGAAGAAGATTTTAGGTAAAACTTATGAAAATGGTAAATGGATTGAAAAAGAATTTTCTTTTCCAGATGTTATTTATAATGCAAGTGTTCATATTAGTGATAAAACTCAGCAAATCTATGATTATCTGCATGACAAAGTTCCTTTTACAAGTCATTCAATTGGAAATAAATTAAGTGTATATAACAGAATAAATAGAGCAAAAAAATTTAAGCAATATCTTATTCCTTTTTATGAATTAAATGATGTTAATAAGTTTTTTGACTTGATTAATTGTTATGAAAAAATTATTATTAAACCTATTTCTGGACATCAAGGTAGTGGTATTGTTTTCATTGAAAAAAATGGAATAGATTACAGTATGAATGAGTCAGAACAAATTTCAACTATTAATAAAAAACAATTACGGAGCTTTATATTGGATAAGATTCAAGAGCAAGGATACATAGTTCAGCAGTTTATCTCATGTCAAATGAAATCTGGTCATGTTTATGATTTTCGATTGCATGTTCAAAGAAATGGGGAAGGTAGGTGGGTTGTTACTTCTATATTCCCGAGAATAGGTCCATTAGGAAGTATTGTATCAAATATGGCTAAGGGTGGTTATAGTACTTATTTAGATGTTTTTTTAAAATCGGAGTTTGATAACGATTGGTATAATATTAAAAGGTATTTAGAACGATTCGCAGTAACTTTTTCTAACCATTTTAATTCTTTATTTAGGGATGTATTATTTGATGAGTTAGGAATTGACGTAGGGATTGATAAAGACCAAAAATTGTGGTTATTTGAGGTGAATTGGAGACCAGGGGTACCTAATATATTTAATCTTGAATTAGATGTAGCTAGAAATTTAATTCACTACGCTAGATATTTGGCTGATAGATCTAAATAAGAAAAGGAAAGTAGAAAAATAAAATGAAACCTTTATATACCAATGTTTCTACTAATCTCTCTTTCTATATCTCTTATAATATTATTCTCTATGCATCCCGAAATTTGGCGGATGTTGGACTGTCGTCAAGTCGACGTACCTCATACGAGCAAAATACCGGAATCTGATAATACATCCTTCATTGTGAGCGGGGGCACATATTTATAAAAAAATACGCTTGTCCAATCCATTATCATTCTCCAGTCATTTAATATTACAAAGGGGGGAGAACATGGAAAACAATGAAGAAATCACGTTTCGATTTGTAAAAAAAGATGGAGAAGAAATTAATTTGGGAAATCTTGCTGGTAAACGAAAAATTGTCATTGTCATTAATAATCAGATTACATTTGCACCGAATACAACACAAATTGCCAGTGGAGCCGGACAAAATAGTGCAGCAGGAAGTAATGCAGCAATCGATTCATCGAATACCCGACAGCAACAAACGGTGGGCGCTGGAGGCGAAGCCATAAATAAGGGAATTAGTGGGGACCAGATTGAGCCGCATAAAATGAAAAAAGAAACTTTGAATGAAGAGGAAGAATTTGTAATTGTCATCAATAATCAAATTAATAAAACCCGTAAGGAACAGGCTAGTGCTACTCAAGTGGCAAGTGGTGGTGGAGATGACAGTGCAGCTGGAACCAACGCTGCTATCGAAAGTTCTAATACTAAACAGCAACATGCAGTGGGAGGAGGAACGGATAGTTCGGCAGTAAATGCAGGCGAAGAAGGCGACCAAATAGAAAAATGCGATTAAAAAAAGAAGCTGTAGTTATTTTACAGCTTCTTTTTTAATTAAGGAAATCCAAGTTTTAGATAGGAGATGAACAAGATTATTGCTTCATAGTTACCCATGTTTATCGTACTGTGTAATTCAAAAAGGTAAGTATTATGAAACAATTAATATCACGGGCTGTAGCGATTGGCTTAGTTACACACAATATAAGATATGGGTAAGTGAAGAAACGGCATAAAAAGAAGCGTAGTTCGTCAAATGGAAGTAATGCTCCATTACCATCAAGTTAAGAAATTCATTGTATCCGATTAATAGTATCCGTTTTTATGTGATTGTTATTGATTTTAAAAAATAAAAAATCGCCTTATTAAAGGCGATTCATAATGTATTCATTTTGCATTCTTTTGATAAATAAATATCTTTTAAAATTAAATACAATGTTCTACATTAACGTGTTTCTGGATCTTTGTCTTTTTTTCTAAGACCAAATAATCCTAGTAGTCCCAATAAACCAAGCCAAGTCCAATTATTATTTTTATTACGATTATCATTTAAATCATTTGTCGTATTTACATTTCGAGTTCTCACATCATTATTAACTCTATTCATGTTATAGTCATTAACTCTATTCGTGTTATAGTCATTAACTCGAGTTGTAATATTATTATCGTTAACTCTATTCGTATTATATCCATCGTATTCAGCATGGACGCTTGTACCAAAAACCGTAATAGTTAGTAAAAGGGCACCTAAAATAGATGAAAGTTTTTTCTTCATGATTTTCCCTCCTTTCGTATTTAATATTGTCTCCAGTTCCTTTAGACAATATTCGGTTGAAAATATATAAAACCATGTACATGTTCTACAATCAGATCAAGCATAATACCTAAATAAATTTCAATCGATTCTTTATGGCTGTTGTATTAAAGTAGTCTAGGGAAATAAAGGTTATTAGCGAATTAAAATAAGTGGCAGATTCATGACTGCTTTTTGGCAGTAAATGTGCCGGTTGTTTTGAAATCAAAGTGATATATTTGTATTGTGAGAAATGATGGAAAACATTGCTCGCAAAATTCCTTATAACTGAAAATGGATCGTCATAACCGGTGGCGATGGGTGTAGATTGGATGAACAGTTGTTTCTTGTTTTCACATTCAATTGCAATTCACGTTGTGTAAACGGAGAAGGTCTTTTGCTCTTCTTCCAGGGACTTAATAATGTTTGTGTAGATAAATGTAAACAACATTAGGTGGTTGGAAGAAGAATAAAACTTCATTTACCGGATTTATAGTTATCAAATTACTATGAAAGGGAAGTTGGTGCACAGTTGCCCTTTCATAATGAAAAAATAGTATATTACCTTTCTTAATGTACATATTAAGTAAAGTGTTTAATATCACACATAAAAGGCGGGGTAATATGAGTGAAAATAAGAAGAATGAAGAATTGAATAAGATAAAGAAGTATTATTTTAATGAGGATAATCAACCAGTAGCTGGTATAGAGTTAACTTTGCCGCCTGATATAGGAAGCATGTTAGACCCGAAATCAGTTAATGATGAAAGTAAAGATATTGATAATGAATAAGTTTAATTTAAGCATCCATTCGGGTGCTTTTTATTATGTAAAAAGATAAGGGCTGAGGGTAGATGGATAACGATTTACAAAATAAGATTGATGTACTCGGTCTTCAAGCTGTGGATGAAACAGCTTATAACAAAGATCTAAAACCCCATGAGGAAACATACAAGCGAGCGAAGATAGATATTAATCGTTTTAAAAATTACATACTGGATGGTGGGGAACACATGCTTTATTCTATTGAATATATCGAACGAACGCCAATAGAAGAGTTATTAAAGCTCATAAGGCTAATGCAATATTGATAGGTAAAGGATAATGAAAGAATATAAAACCAAACAACAGAAGCGTAAGTTATATGACAGTGGTGAATAGAAAAGTACACGTGAACAAGTGAAGAAGCGTGACAACTATGCATGCCAAGAGTGCAAGCGCAACGATTAGTAGCAACGGTATTATCTCAACCATCACCTTTAGATGGACAAAAAACCGCTCAAGTGGGAACTTTAGTACGGAGAGCCTTCCTTTTTTATATTTGTTTTTTGTAAAATTATTGTAAATCATAAATACATCATATAACTATATATTATATAATGTGTACGTAATATATTTGAGATGTTAGGGGTGATGTATTCGATAATTACGTGTAAGTTTTTAAAGTATTATTTTAATAACGTATTATTGTAATAAATTGTTTTAAATTCTTCTTTTAGACTTTTAATTTTAAATTGTTTAGATTCAGTAATTGGTGTTTCTCGTTTTTTGATAATCAAGATAAATGAAGAGAGGAAGTACACAATACATGGAAAAATTACGGTTATTAACATTTAAAAATATAGTAGAGCCACTTTTAAAGGAACATGTATCATTTATATATTTTCCGATTGAATGGCTAGACATTGTAGAGATACATTATAAGACATTTTTATTAACTAATAAGTTAAAGCGTTTAAATGAAAGATTGTATGATATGTTTTCTGATATATTGTTTATTCAGCATAATCCGTATGTATTAAATGAAAATACGCCATGGATTGTGTCAAAAGAACCAATTAGGCAAGAACAACTTGATTATATATTTCAAAGTTGGTATGAGGTCATTCATGATTGGAAACCGAATCAATTAATGGAACCGCCAAAATATGAATGGCATGACGATTTGATTTCGAATGTAACAGTATTACATGATAGTGAAACGTTTTCTAAATGGGTACCCGCATTAATTTCACATGTTTTTTGTGTACAACCTATACGAATTGAGAATAAAAATGAAGAAATCTATTTTTCTCCACTTCGATCACAAAATATTTGTGAGGCAATGTCAGAGCCGATTAAAGATGAAAAAACACAAGACTTTTTCGCCTATGTATACCGATTTGAATGTATAACTCGTGGTGGTGAGAATATTCCATTATTAAAGGTTACAGTAGGTATTCGGAGATTCTACCAAGAATATAAGATGATAGGTTAAACAAACCTTGATATAACAACGTTTGTTTGACCTATTTTTATGGAATGCAAACATTTTGCAAACATAAGTTATCCAAAAATGCTTTTTCCAAAGTTTTTAACAGCTTCTTCTTGCATATTCGGTAAAACATGAGAATAAACACTTAATGTCAATGAAATGTCTGTATGACCTAATCTTTCACTGATAATTTTAGGATTAACTCCTTGTTTCAATAGTATGGTTGCATGTGTATGTCTTAAATCATGGAACTTAATTTCTTTTATACCTGCGTTGTGTGTCGCTCTAATGAAATTTTTTCTGAAATTAGCTTTTTTTATAATCATTCCAAACTCATTACAATTAATTAAATCAAAATCTTGATACGCAGAACCAAATCTTAATTTCTCTTTATTAATCGTAATCTTATGCCTTTTTAAGGAGTCTATAGTTTCTTTAGGTACAGGAATGGTGCGCTTTGACGAATTCGTTTTTGCTGTTTTTTTGATTTTATTGTCATGGCCAGATGTTTGATTTATTGTAACGGTATGTTTTTCAAAATCAACGTCCTGCCATCGTAAGCCTAGAACTTCTCCCATACGCATACCTGTAGTTATTGCAAGTAGATACCCAATGTGATATCGTGATTCTTGTGAATGCAAAAGAAACTTTTTTACTTCTTCCTCTGTCCAAGTCTGGATAGAGGTTCTTTCTTTTTTTGGTATCTCAGCAAAAGCAGCAGGATTTTGTGAAATAATATTTTGTTTTACAGCTAGATTTAAAGCGCTCTTTAAAATTCTATGCGTAAGCAGAATAGAATTGTTTGCAATACCTTTATCCATTGCAGTTTTATAGCATTTTTGAATATGCATGACATTTAATTTATGGAGTGCAACCATTCCAATACTAGGTATAACATGTTGGTTGATAAATGCCCTATAGCCGACAAAGGTACTCCTTTCTATACTCATACTTTTAATTTCTAGCCAATGATCTAGGTACTCCTTTAATGTAACCTTTGACGGCTCTATAAAAGTACCTTCATTCAATTCTGTAATCTTCTTCGCAACATCAGCCTGTGCTTCTTTTTTTGTCTTATATCCAGAAAACCATTTCTGTCTTCTTTTTCCTGTCTCTGGATCGGGTCCGATATCAATAACAATACAATATTTATTTCCTCTTTTTCGAATATGTCCTTTCACTTAAAACACTCCTTCATTTGTTTTGAATCATGTTGTATAAGTCTAGTTGTAATTTTGCTGCTATGAAAATTACATGTTTGGACATATCAGCGATGGATATATTTTACCATATAAAAATAAATTCAGTTATAGGGTAGGGTTTTCATTTGTTGCTAAAAAATAGTGAAATATCTATTCCGGTTATCAAATGCAATATTGCATATTTTATTGGGGGGCTAAAAAACAAGGCGTATATTAATATTTTTAACTTTCTCAAGTATTTTCAGAATATGAGAGAATAGATGTTTGGGTTATTTGTGATAGAATATTCTTAATAATATAATTTGACGGAACGAAAAAGACCCATAGCGTGTGTAATTGTGCTGGGAACACTTTTACACCGTTTGCCCTAATTGTAGTAGGGAAAACATTTGCCATGAGCCTTTCAGTTACGACTATGCGTAACATATACGGCTAGTATAACACAACTTTTAGATGTAATTCATCATTAAGGTGCGTTTTCATGATAGGGAAGTGTGTCTTGTTCCAATAAGGGGGACAAAACATGTGGAAAGCTCTAAATCAAATTGAAAAAGAGTTATGTGCAGCTGGAATAAGGAAAAATAAACTAGCAAATTATTGGGGAGTTAAGCCAAGTACTGTTACAAAAATTTTTAAAGGTAACACAGACATGAGTTTTGGTTTTCTTTCCAAAACAGTCATCCTATTAAACAAAGGCATACAGGTTCAAGAAAATCTTTTAACGGATTATATATATATAACGAAACCGAAATCAGAAAACTTACGTGAGGCAATGGAAGATTTAGCTTTAAGGGGAAAGTTTAATCTATTAATTAATATTATAAATAGTGAATCACAATCAAAGGTAGCAGAAAATAGAGAATTCGCTAATGTGTATCGAATTATATATAAACGATATATAGGTGAAATTGATGCTGCACAGTACCATAAGGCATTAAGCTTGGAAAGTAAATCAATAAGAACATCAGAGATGGAAGTGTTAATTGAAATTTTATTATGTCAAGCGCAATATCAATCGGGTAACTTTACTTCTTTAATTGAGCGATTAAAATCTCTTGAAATAAAAATAAATAAAATAAGTAATAGGTACATTCGAGAATGTTATAAATTACGATATAAAGAAGCAATTGCCGTTACTTCGTTGCAGGGTGGTGAAGTCATTGAAGCAAGGCATGTTAGTATGGAACTATTAGATGATCTTGAATGGGATAACTTTTTTTCTTTTCCAAAAGTAAATGCATATTTAAAGTTGGGTGAATCGTATATTTTTTCAGCGAATGAATATGAGAGGTCCAGATATTATTTGGAAAAGACTCTAGAAGTGATAGGAGATAGTAAGACTAATGGAATTGAGAAAAAAAGAAAAATGGTGCAATATACATTATCATTTCTAAAGATTCATCATGATAAAGAAATTAGTAGTTTAGATGTTGTTCATTCAGGTGAACTAGCATATTTAAAGATTAAACAGGGTAACAGAATGGAAGCGAGAAAACTATTGAATCAATTAAAAGAGAAGAATGGAAGTTTAACAGACATACAGACTGCATATTTAGCTTTAACATATGAAGGTATTAAAAAAGAAGAGTTAATGAAACGTTCTCTTTTGATGTGTCAAAAGTCAGGGAATATATTTTATTCGAATTTACCAAAAATACACTTGGGTTTAATTTGAATAATTGGTATAATTGTCTTCGGAAAGAGGTGAAATAATGAAAAAAATAATTACAATCGTTCCTGCACTATTAATAGCTGCTACCTTATTCATTAACACTGATTCTATAAAAGAAAAACCTAGTACAAATGATTCAAAACCTACAGTTCAACACATGATGGTTGACCCTGGTGGCGGTTGGTAAAATACATAATAAAAGTTTATATATATTACAAATGACATCGTCTTAATTGACGATGTCATTTGTAGTTTTAGGAGAAATTTCTTTTTTTGCCGAAAGAAGAAAAAAGAAATTTTTGTAAAAAAAATACAAAAACACAAAAAGGGAGATAGAAGAAGATGAAGAGCAATGAAGGGGAAGTTAATCTAATTAAACAAGCTTTATTACTTTTGCAAGAAGAGGATGATCCGAAAGAGACGTTATTTTCTATCTGTTTGAGTGAACCAAAAAAAGAAAAAGTTATGTAAAGAAGACTATCTAACTTTTGGATAGTCTTTTTACACTACATATTTCCTTTAGATTTCTCGTAGTTCACAAACATCTCTAATTGTTCTAATGCTTTTTTTCGTTGTTCTTCGGGTAAGTCATTAATGATTTGAAGAATTTCATGTGCTTCTTTTGTTAGCTGTAAATCTTGGCCCGCTGTTAGATCTGGTGAATCAGATAAATCTAACAAATAATCTGTTGTTACTTTTAAATAATTTGCTATCTTCTGAAGTGTACGTGTACCGGGTGCTTTTTTTCCCTCGACATAATTATAAACAGAAACATGACTAACACCAATTGCATCAGCTAACTGTTGTTGGGTGATGCTCTTCTTTTCAATTAATGATTTCAACCTCTCATGACTAAACATAATAAAAAACACCCCAAGTTTATTTTATATGAAATTATTTTTTAAAATTACAATTATGGTGTCACACTGTCATTATATATTAACTATCAGTTAAGTGGAAAGGTAATTTTTTTAAAAAAAGTTTTGGGAAACCCTTGAACTTAACCTTAAGTTAAGTTATTATGTAAATAACAACAAAAACGGAAGAGAGGAGTTGTTTATGAAAACTCTAAAACAGCTACGTGTAGAACAGGGGTATACATGTAGGGAAGTAGCTGAAGCCGTGGGTATTACTGAAGTTTATTATTGGTATATAGAAAACGGGAAGCGTCGACCTTATTATGACTTAATTGTGAAAATTGCTGATTTTTTTAAAGTGAAGCTAGATGCAATTAAAATTTTTTGTCCATAACTTAACCTTAAGTTAAGTTATGGTTGGTTAAGCGAATTAGAAAGGAGCAAAATGAAATGGGATTAGATCAAATCATTAAAGAGTCAATTCGCGAAGTTGTTCGCGAAGAAATTCAAGCAGCTTTAGCTTCATTCCAACAACAATCACAACCAAACAAGGTAATGCGAGTGAAGGAAGCAGCAGCTTTCTTAAACATAGCGGTTTGTAGGATGTATGAATTAGCAAACCATCCTAAGTTTCCAGTAATACGAGAAGGGCGTAAACTACTTTTTCTACAAAAGGATTTGGAAGCATGGCTTGAAGCACAAAAGGAGGTGATTTAGTGGAAGATACAACATCAGTAGCTATATTTGGAATGTTAATCGCATGCGGTTCATGTTTGTTTTATATCACTTACGAACCTATAAAAGCATGGGCTTGGAGTGATATAAAACAAAATAAAAAGACCCATGGCAGTGGGTCCTTTTCAAAAAAAATGTTGTTATAAGTATACCACGGAAAGCAGGGATATAGTACATGGATTTAATTGAATATCAAGTGCTATTACCTAATAAGTTCTGGGATTTAGCGAAAAGCAAAGATGAATTAAAGCGAATGACTGAACAGTATTTTGCAGTTGGTTATCCGCATTTTGAAATTCAACGAATTATCAAAAGTGGACAAGCATATGTGGCAGTTTGTACAAGGAGGTAAATATTTTATGACAAACATAGTAACTGAAATTGGTGGATTAAATTTCAAAGGTAATGTAGTAGATCATGAATGGTTTAATTACATCACTTTTAGTAATGGTAAGCCTCACATTGTAGCAATTATGGTATTAAGTGAAATTGTTTATTGGTATCGTCCTACAGTTATTCGAGATGAATATACTGGCAAGGTTACTTATAAGAAAAAATTCAAGTCAGATAAATTACAGAAGAGTTATCAGCAATTAGCAGAAACGTTTGGATTTTCAAAACTTCAAGTGAAGCGAGCTTGTGACTTATTGGTGGATATGAGCTTAATTGAAATTGAATTTAGAACAATTATTGTAAATGAAATAACGTTAAACAATGTAATGTTCGTTGAGCCTAAAGTAAATGAAATAAAAAGTATATCAAGTATGTATCAAGAAGTTGAAGAAAACCCTGTTGACTTTGAAGTAAAGAGGGTAATTACTTCAAAGTCGGGTACCTCTTCACATAAAAGTAAAGAAGCACCTAACTTTAAAGTAAAGACAAATACAGAGATTACTACAAAGAATACTACAGAGAATGTAAGTAGTAGTAGCATCTTCTCTTTCTACGAAAATAATTTTGGGATTTTAAATTCGTTCATAGCGGAAAGCATTTCGCAATGGGTAAACGATACAAGCGAAGAACTTGTACAAGCAGCAATGGAACGTGCGTTGAAACAACAGAAGAAATGGAATTATGCGGAGGGCATTTTAAAACAGTGGATTAACAAAAATATCCGTACATTAGTTGATGTTAATGCGGCAGAAATTGAGTTTAAAAACAAAGTTAAAAAAGGAGAGAAAAACAATGCAAGCGTTAGGAAAAAGAGTAGCTTTATCGAAAAATACGATTTTGAGTAAATTTGCTCAAAGTTATGTGTTGTCTCCTAATAGATGTACAAATATTTTCTTGGTCGGAAAAGAAAAAATTAAAGACGTTTGTAATAAACGCTTACTTATAGATACAAAAACAAATGAAGAGTTTTGTCCGCAATGTAGATTGGTAGAGCAAGAGGATCAACAACTTGCAAAGGAAACATTAGCTATTAAGAAGAAAAACGAAATTATTCATTTATACGATTCGTTTTCAGATAACAGCCTTATTAATCCTAAATTGAAAAAAGCAACATTTGATAGTTACACACCACCTACACAGGAATTAGCAAATGCTAAAGAAGTAATGATGGATTTTGCTAGAAACTTTGATCCTAACAAGTCAGAAAGTATTGTAATTACAGGTGACTATAGAGTTGGAAAGAGTCATTTATGTGTAGCGGCTACAAAAGAAATTATGAGAAAAGGCTACAGTGCAATGTTTATAGAAATGAACGCACTTTTTACAAAAATCACATCTACGTGGAATAAAAATAGCGAATTAACAGAGGACAAGCTAATGTCTATTCTCGCAAATGTAGATGTACTTGTATTAGATGACTTCGGAGCTGAGTTTACGGAAAAAGATGCCGAGGGCGTTACTTGGAAGAAAACGAAAACAAAGGATATTCTCGAGCGCAGGTTAGGTAGAACAAACTTATTTACAACAAACTTTGGTGTTATGGAGTTAGCTGGAATGTATGGAGAACGTGAGTTTAGTCGAATTATGGAAGATACCCAAGTGATAAAAATGTACGGTGAAAATTATAGCTTGCGAAATTTCAAAAAGGAGGACTAAAAATGTGCGCATTATGCCATGATACAGGAATTATTCGTAAAGAAACTTATCCAGGTGTAACTCTAACGGAAGGTTGTAACTGTGAAGTAGCAAAGCAACAGCAAGAAGAAAACGATAAGCGTTGGCAAGCATGGCTAGTAAAATTCGAATCAATGAAACAAGAGTTACAACGTAATCAACAACAAAAAGTTAGCTAACAAGAAAAAGGGGGATTTCAGTCGTATGAAGCCTACGAAAATCGAAATCGATGTTACTGATAATAAAATTTATGTGGTCAAGAATGGTGAGGTTACGCCACTGAATCCTCCAGTAACAGGATTCGGAGAACAAGTAATTACTTGGCAAGGCGGAAAAGTTGATCGTGTATCAACTACAATCACAGAAAAAATCAAATAACTGGGGATGCGATTATGAAGCAATTAACAATTGATGATGTTATAGGCAGTTTTAACTATAACGCGATAAGTACCAGTGAAAAGTTTTTGAATCCAAGCTATGAAGTGCATTTCTACGATAAAGAGGAAAGGCAAAAGATGGATTGCTTTGATGCTAGGAGTGAAGCTGAAGCTTGGAATGCAACGTTAGAAGAGCATGGTAAAGGTATTCAGAAGATTAGGGTAATTCATTCGAAGCGTAACAGAGCTGAATTTTTGGCACTAGATTAGGAGAGGAAACAAATGACCTTAAATCGGTGGTTAACGAATGAAGAGTATGAGGTAGCTAAATCTAATGGTATTAGTAGAAGAGCTCTTTACATGAGAGTTTACACATATGGATGGGAATTACAAGAAGCATTAACAATACCGCCAAGAGCATACTGGCATATTGGCAAAGGAAAATTCAACAAATTATTAAAACTAGCAAAAGAAAACGGAATTATTCCTAGTACGTTTTATGGGAGAGTCAATAGCGGATGGAACCCACAAGATGCAGCGACTATTCCTGTTCGTAAACAAAGTGATAGAAAAGATTGGGCTAAGATAGCTGAAGAAAATGGGATTAGTGCTAGTACTTTTAGATCAAGAGTAGCAACTTACGGATGGGATCCAAAGAAAGCAGCTACAACACCAGCTAGGAATAAAAGAGCAAAGAAAAATATTAGTTAAAGGGAGCGGATGGCAATGAAAACAATGGAAAACGGTGTATTTGGAGTAACAAAGTTAATCAGTAAATCAAAGGAAGGACAAGTTGTAATGGATATCAATCAAATTTGTGAATTAAATGATTATCAAGAATCAACTTTACGTACTTGGAATAACAAAACTGATTTTGGAGGACGTGTTTCAAATGCAGCTTTAGGACTTACAGGAGAAGCTGGTGAAGTTGCTGATATTGTTAAAAAAGCAATTTATCATGGACATGGTTTTCAACCATTGCATTGTCCAGGAGAAGAGGACGGAAACACTTATAAATTAGCCTTAGAGCTTGGGGACATTATGTATTATGTATCGATTATGGCGCACGAATTAGGATATACGTTACAAGATATTGCTGAAATGAATATCGCAAAATTAGCTAAAAGATATCCAGATGGATTTAGTCGAGAAGCTAGTCAAGCGCGTGTCGATGTGAAGTAAGACCAAATTTGAATTTTATTAAGAAGAAGGAACGGAGGAATATGTAAAAGACTTTGAAAGGTCCATAAAAAAAAGAATTCAGTAAAACTCTGAATTCTTCTACATGTATTTTTATTTTTTAATCCATTTAGAAATAATAGGATAATGAAAGTCTTTTTCTTGTAGCACATATAAAATTCCTTTTATAGGTCCGAAAATTAATAAAAGAAGCAGTATTAGATATAAAGGAGCTATTCCGAAAATAATCAAAGCGTTGTTTGAAGCTAAGTCTAAGTTAGATAAAGATAACATTAAGATTCTTATTACGAATAGATTCCAAATCATTGTAATTATCCAAATGAATAGTTGGTAAAAAACAGCTTCAAGAATATTTTTTCGAATGTCCTGTGATTTGCATAAGAAATAAAAAATCAATGGTATATAAAAAATTGTGACACTAAAGAAAATAAGAATAAAAAAAGATAATACGGTAAGAAAATGCATAATTAATTTTATGTTCTTTTCTTGAGTTAGGATCATTAAGGTCCTCCTATATGTATGAGACTTGTTGTGCCTATTAATATATATGCTGTAGATAATTATAACATAAAAATTAATTGTAATAGAATACTGCATCGAAAAGAATACGTATTAAATTAAATAAAAGCGTTATTTGAAACCCGAAAGTGTTCTTAGAAAATACATTTTATATTCTGTTTTGAGCTACGATTTTAATATTCTCTGGTGGAATGATATCTCGAATTTTTTCTTTTAAATCTACTTGGACCATTTCTTCAAGATGTTCAAGTGAAACCTCAAAGTTTATGCATTCCGCAGTTGCGATGCTTAATAAAGAATAATTTTCATTCTTTTTAACAACAAGATATTGCGATTGATCTGTTATTACTATACACCCTTGTTGAATGCCTAATTTGCGATTGTCTTCAAAAGTCATAAATGTTTCTCCTTTTATATGTATTGCCGATAAATAGTTTACTACATAAATACATTGGTTCATATTGAGAAACCTTACATTAGTATTACAATTTTATAAGGTTTCTCAATATCTTGTGGACTAGTAATAAGGAGAGTGTTAAAAGGTTCAATTGAATATTTAACAAAATCCTTATTTGAAAACAAGAAGCCCTAGAGTTAGGGCTCTAGGGCTTTTTGTTTTGGTATTCTCACATGGTTTTTCAAAAAGAATAGAACATATTGAAGATAACATGTGAATGTTTCATAAATGTATCAAAAAAGTGAACAAAATTGCTATTGCAGAAGAAGCAGAAATGAAGTTTCTAATACGTAAGTACGTGAAAGGTATTATTTCCAGTGGATAAAATGTGTATGGGGCACCTAATCATTACTTTATCGGAGGAAAAGAATATGTTATGAACTTGGTTGAATGAAAAAATGAAAATTTTACTTTTAGAGTGAAAATGAACAAAAACGCTATTTTATTAGAAAAGGTAGTGATATCTCATGAAGAAGTGTCAAAAGGTTAAAGAAATTGTACGGATGTTAAAAGAACTTGCTGATGAACATAGATTTGGTGGATTTAACGAGTACGATCAAGAAATAACAAATCTATTCGAGGAAATATTGCCTCACCTGTCCCATGAAGGTTTGAATTTTGCAATGGGTTATATAGAGGAAGCAAGTAAGGTAGGGGTTAACAGAAGAAAGCCGATGACAAGTGATGATATGTTCATTTGGAAGATTGATAACAGAAAAATAGTAGGACGAAATATATAAAAAGGAGATTGAGAAATGAACTTAAGGGAGTACGTTGTTTATAAAGGTGAATCATTGCTATGTATCGGAACTATACAGGAATGCGCTGATTATATGGGCGTGCTTCCTGCGACGGTTCGTTTTTATACAAGACCAGTGTATCAAAGGAGAATAGCAAGTCGGAAGAATGCTAGAAATTATATAACTGTTACGGAACTTGAGGAAGATTAATAAAAATTTCATTTTGTAGAAATAAGGAAACTAAAAAAGAGCACCATGCATAAGTGCTCTTTAAGATAGGAGGTAACACTTTGAGCTAGATACTTAGGTTAAAAGTATATGGCGTAGAAGAGAAATAAGACCTAAAATTTATTATTAACTCAATACAAAAGAGCAGTTAACAAGCGTTAACTGCTCAGCCCTCAGAGAAAGGGAAAAGAACATTACAGAGGTCACTGTGAATTCAAGCTGTATCAGCCTATTTATAGTATTGGACATGGTTTAGAATTTTATTCGGAAAAACTCAAAAAAGGCAGCTAGCAAAGGCTAACTGCAATGAGAACATTACAACCATTAATTTAAGGAGTACAAAATCTCATGGTTGAATATTGTATGGACAAAAATATCAAGTTTATGTAACAAAAATTAAAATAGAGCAGTTATTTGAATTAACTGCTCTATTCGATACAACCTGGGTAAGAAGCAGATTGTACGGTGATTAGTATTGGGGAAATATTGAGTTTTAATCATTTTTTAACAAAATGATTAATTCAAATAAAAAGAGCGCTTTTAAGGCGTTCTATGACCAAAACTAATATTGAAAAGAATACCACATGATATTTTATGTATGTTCTTAATAAATGTTCAGTTTTTATACAAAAACGATATTACATTTAAAAAAATAAAAAGGACAGTTAGTTACATTAACTGTCCCGTGCATAAGAAGAATTCGATGGCAATTCATCTTGAACCTTGGTGCAACTATAGTATTAACATATTTTTAAAATTTAACCTTTAAACTAAGAAACAGCTAGCTAAAAGCTAACTGCTTAGTCCCAAGGAAGGGAGAGGAGCGGTTTGTTAGGTCTTAGTCTAAAATAAGGGTTTTAGTTGTTAAGACCTAAATATAGTATGGATTTCACTTTAGAAATTATACATATAGATTTCATTCTTGCAGAAATGGTTAAAATACAAAACAGCTAGTTCAGTGAACTAACTGCTTTGCGATTTACTCGTAGTACAAAGGAAATTAGGCCCTACAAGTACAGATATGTAACTTGAAGTTACAGCTATAGTATAAACGTAATTGGAAATGTTATACGGGAGTGAAAAGGAACCTGAATTTTATTTTGTAACAAAAGGGAAATAAAAAAGAGCACTGTATATAAGTGCTCTTTGACTAAGCTTTTATGAAATGAATTTTGAATGCCTTTTCAATATTAAGGTATGACAAAACTGCTTCGTTGGTGAAGCCGATATAAAAAGAGCACTCGTTTACGGTGCTCTAAAGATAGGAGGTAACTAATTCTGTGAACATAACGAACTTACTAACAATGTATGTTGTATGTAAAAAATAAGAACAACAAAGAACAGTTTGATGTATTAACTGCTTTTTTTGATACAACCTGGGTAAAAAGCAGATTGTAATGTATTTAGTATTAGCGAGATATTTAATTTTAATAATTTTTTTAACAAAGTCCTTATTTAGTAACAAATAAAAAGCACCATAAAAGGTGCTCAACGACTAATTCTGAGCGGATTATGATTATTCTATGTACGTTTCTAATATAAGTGCAGTTTTGTATAAAATCGTTATTTTATCTTAAATAAAAAGAGCACACTTATAAGTGTGCTCTCAAATAAGAAAGGTAGAATGCTATGAATGTAAAGCCTCCATACAATAACATATGCTTGTCCGGTTTAAATGTGAGAAATTTTTAATAAAAACGCTATTTGGTATCTGATTATTTTTCATTCAATGGATAAATAAATATTTTATAATTATAAATTCGAATTGTATAGAAGGTAAAATTCTATAAATATAGAATTTTACCTTTGAGAAAGTTTGTATTCGAGGAGGAAACAATATGTTTATTTATCAAATTGATGAAAATATTACATTAAAGAAATTAGAATTAAAAGATGCAAAAGAGTTATTTGAACTTATATATAGCTCGAGAAATTATCTGCGTGAATGGCTTCCGTGGGTAGACACAAATCAAACTGTAGAAGATAGTGAAGAATATATTAAATCAACGTTGCAACAATATGCAGAAAATAGTGGATTGCGTGCAGGTATTTATTACAAAGGTAATTTGGTGGGAGAAATTGGATATTATGGTATTAATCCACTCCATAAGTGCGCTTCTATAGGGTATTGGTTAGGAAAAGAATTTCAAGGTAAAGGATTAGTGACAAAAGCGTGTAAAGTACTACTTGAATATGCTTTTAGAGAATTGAATCTTAATCGTATTGAGATAAGGGTAGCTTCTGAAAATTATAAAAGTAAAGCAATTGCAAAACGATTAGGTTTTACGTATGAAGGTTGTATAAGACAAAACATGTGGTTATACGATCACTATGTAGACCACATTGTTTTTGGAATACTGAAAGAAGAATTTAATGTTAGTGAGGGAGATTCATTTTGTATACATGTCGAATCATGAAAGGATAGTAGGTAATTAAACAAGATATGAAATTCGTAAAAATATAATAAAAATTTCATTTTGTAGAAATAAGGAAACTAAAAAAGAGCACCATGCATCAGTGCTCTTTAAGATAGGAGGTAACACTCTGAACGGCTAGATTAGAAATATATGATGTGAAAAAGAAATAAGAACAAAATTTTATTATTGATTTAATACAAAAGAGCAGCTAGCAAAAGCTAACTGCTTCAAACAGGAATGCAACTCTAGATGTATATATATTATTGATGAAATATTGATTTTTATTCAGGAAAAATACACTCATTTTGAATTATTGAATTACAAAGAACTTTTAATAAAAACGCTATTTTAATAAGGGAGAGCCCTTACTGAAAGCAAGGGCCCTATGGAAAGTTTCAAAATGTTCTTTTTAGATATGTTAATGGTTAGGAAAACATAAATCTGGAAATAAAACTTGATATTCCGGGATTAATCGAAGATCAATGGTTGAGGTTGCAAAGGATAGATATTTTGCTTCTAATTCATCTAGTGTTACTAGGTGATGAGTACCTAAGCCATTCTGGATGCTATGTTTAGAAAGCGTTGGACCAATTTGTAATTTTCGATTTTTCATAGCTTTGTTCCATGGGCTGTAAAAGAATTTTAAAATGAAAGCAGGATACATGTAAACGATAAATGGATGATTTGATCTATGCCTTCCAGCTGTATAGTTACCATGCAAATAATTGTGGATGAGTCTCCCACCTACGTAGTAAGGTTTGGTTGGCTGAGGATGGAGTATTATCCCATGGTAACGCTGTTTGACAAGGGGAATACCGTATCTTGGATTACTATAACTGTGAGTAGGTTCGTCCACCATCAGAATAGTCCGAATGGAATACATGTTTTCCCCTAAGGTAGCAAGAGAAGAGTAAAAGGCTTTCTTATCAAAATAGCAAAGAAATTCAGTGGTATTTAAAACCATTTTCCAACCCTTAATTTCTTTTTCTATTTCCATTATCTCTTTATCAACTAATATGGCATCAAACTCTAATACTTTTGAATCTCGGATTTCCCAATGAGGTGCAAATAATCTACATATTTCTACTGAACGATCAGTAGATCCTCGATTAATAAGAATACCGTGATTAAATAGTTTTGTGTGGTGCATTAACCACCATGGGAGCAGATACTCTTCATTGTAGAAATGGGAAATTAAAGTTGTATTAATAAAAACATCTCCTTTTTAAAAGTAGATAAAATATTTTTTGTTCTATTTGTAGAAAAGAGGAAGCTAAAAAAGAGCACTATATAAGTGCTCTTGTCGAGAGTGAGTATAAATTCCTATCATTCCATATTAGTATATGCACTGTATTATGTAGTTGCTACTAAAGTTAATGTCAGTTTTTAAAATTAGAGGTTTCTTTTAATGAAACCTCTAAAAAGACAACTAAAGTTACGTTATAGTAAATTCAATTACAATAGGAGTACCTCCATCTAGGACGGCTCCTCCTACAATAGTAGCAGCTGTAGTAGTCACACCAGTAATAGTATCACCTGTTTGAATAACACCATTAATATAAAGCGTGAAAAAAGCATAAGAAGCAGGGAATGTTGTTACAGCACCAGTGTCATCAGTGAAGTCTGTGTTAGCAAAAGTTAAATCTGCTCCAGCGACAGTTCCTGTTGCTGCTGTACTTACAAATCGTCTTCCAGCTATAAAAGGTTTAACAATAGGCATTTATGTTCACTCCTTTTTAAAAATTAACTCAGACAAATTTTTAAAAGTCTTGTCCTGTATTGTATTCTATGTTGTTCTTCCTTTAAAAGATACGGCTTGTATACTAGTAAAAAGTATAATTCTTATGTGTTTAATAGATGCTGTAGAAATTTAAACAAAATAATCCTTTGAATAGAAAGTGAGGTTAGGAGAATGGCTAATTTAAAGAAATGGAAAACAAGAAAAGCTATTGCTCGGCGCAGAAAGGCTTTTGAAAAATATAGAGTTGAAAAGGCTGGGAGAAATATTTTTGTACAGGCTGGTATTTTAAATTGAAGAGAAACCAAATATAGTCCGGCTAGAAAACTAGAGGACACCAATTCATTAAAGCAGCAATTAAAGCTGTTTTAGGAATAGGTGTCCTTTTTATTTTGAAAAGGGAGATGGGGAAATGAAGGTGTTAAAGGATCAGCTACGTGAATGGAAAAAGCAATCGAACCAATCGAAAAAGAAAAATAAGAAAAAACGAAAAGAGAAATTTAGTACTCGTGAAATTGAGGATTTGATGGGGGTGCATAGACCTTGTTATGAACGCAGACGTGGAGCATTAAGACAAAAGTAATTTAAAAATGAAAAGGAGTGGTCTTACATGACTAAACAATTATCTTTCTTACCAAAAATCGATAGAACAGCAACACAAGAGAAGCTAGAAGGTGTACTTGAAAGTGTACGCATATATAGACAGTTTGGAATGATTCGTAAGGAAATGAAAGTCACTCCTTCTTATGAAATGAGAGAACACGGTCCCACATATGCTGTTGGAAAGCCTTTAGAGGATGTAGCAATCGCAAATATACAACAAAGTGAACGTGAAGAGTGGTTGGAGTTAATTTCATTCCGTATTGATCAGTTTTTAAATCGTTTAGGTAATGGCAGTGCGGGAAGAATTCAAAGAGATATTATTAGTAAGCGTTATTTAGAAGAAGAGGACGTATGCGATTATATGATTTATAACGAAATCGGAATGGCTGAACGTACGTATCGTCGTTGGAAATCCAGAGCTTTTTATAATTTAGCTTTTGCTCTTAGATTAGAAGTTTATGAGACTGAAGAAACTGGAGGTAACGAATAATGAACTTTGTTCAACCGATACGTGATCCAGAAGAAATACAGCAGCTAAAAGAGTATTTTAAGGAAAAGAGCTTACGTAATTACATCCTCTTCATTATGGGCATTAATACAGGCCTTAGAATCTCAGATATTTTGAAATTAAAGGTAGGAGATGTCAAAAGCAGTCATATATCTATGAGGGAAAAGAAAACAGGGAAACAGAAACGAATACAAATTACTACAGCACTGAAAAGAGAACTTAAATGGTTTATTGAAGAAAGAGAAGACAATGAGTATTTATTACAAAGTAGACAAGGTAAGAATCGTCCTATTGGTCGTAGCATGGCATATAAGATACTAAGTGGAGCGGCGGCAGAGTTCGGATTAGAAGAAATAGGAACACATACATTAAGAAAGACGTACGGGTATCATATGTACATGCAAACAAAAAACATAGCATTACTCATGGAGATATTCAATCACTCTTCAGAGAAGGTCACGTTACGTTATATAGGCGTAAACCAAGATGCAATGGATAAAGCAATGACTAGGTTTAAAATCTAATCATTGCTTATTTCTTTTTTTATCTAGGGGTATCGCAGCATTTTGGAAAAAAATAAAAAAAGACTCGACCGTTTTTTGGTCAAGCCCTGTATTAAATTACAAACTATTTCCCTTTAAGCACCAGGAATAGTTGGAACCAAATTCTGTACGACTTTGATGAGATTATTTGCGATATCTTGTTGTTGAGATGTAAGTGTATCAGATCCATCAATGAATACTGTAACGCATATCGGGCAAGCTTCGATATGAATCCCCAATAGATTAATTGCTAGACCACCTGGTATATCCACAGTAAGAATCGATGTGGAACCTTCAGGGGGAGTACAAGTCTCACAGTTAGTTTCAAGAGCCATAGAGTCACCTTCTTTCTTGATAGAGTTAATATATAAATATGTTCGAAGATACTCAAAGGACAAAGGTATTTGTACAAGCTTCGAAAATTGTGTTAGTGACTCAGATTTCTCCCCAATGAACTCAAGTCCTTCAGAAGATGTTACAATTATTGGATTAGTATCGGTATCGTGTACAATGAAAATCCCGCCAAGCTTGGTGAATTCATCAATGATTCCTCCTGGTTTCATCATTGTCATGACGTCCAAATCAGTAATATTCCCTTGAATTCCGATCCAAACACACCAGTAATCCGCTGCCAGTTGTTCACCTGTAGTGTATTGATCTTTGATAATTGATGGAGATATCTGCACAACAGTATATTGAGTGAGTGACCAAAGTTGTTTGGCGAAATCATAGGAAGCAACATCATTCTCAAGCAGTAAGACGCCCTTACCAAAAACGAAAGTGCTACTAGGACAATTCATACTGGTTGTCTCAGTCGTAGAAACTGTTTTATTTATATCCAACGTATAATCATTGGATCCCTTTAAATTTTTCATTTGAACCACTGGTTCAGTAACGGTGAGACAACTATCCGAACTCATGATTCCGTCTAATCTTGCAAAAATTTGAGCTTCCCCGGTATTAATTGCTGTAGTCAAACCTTTTGTTTCTTCCTCATTTGAAACTATTGCACTTGAAAGATTGCTAGAGTACCACTCTACAAGTTGTGTAATGTCCCTAGTTGATTTGTCAGAATACGTACCTGTCGCAGTAAACTGATGGCTCAAACTTGAACAAAGAGATAAAGTCTTAGGATCTATCTTGATGGAAACCAAGACAGATATTCTTTTTTCGTAACATTCTTTCTCTTTTGGGATAAACAGAATAGGAGGGTTAAATTGATTGGAAGTGTTCATTTGTGTTAGCCTCACTTTCTTTATCAATACATTTAATCAATATATGTTACATACAGAACTCGGTTTGGACTTGACCGCTCCCCTGATTATTTAGTTCATTTTAATCTGAAACTATTCACTTCCAGTAACGATAATTATGTAAATAAGCTGTCCACATGGGCAGCTTATTTTATTTTTCCTCATAGCGTAGGTTATTTTGCAAAATACTGGTGGTATCCCTATACAGTTACTCATAATTTTCGTACTGTGTAACTCAAAAGAGAAAGTAAAATGAAATCAATGATACCAAGGGATTCAGCAAAAGGGGCAGTTACACACAATATAAGATATGGGTAACTGACTGACACCAGAATGTGAAAAATTGTATACAAATAAATGTAGAAAATAAGGGGAGGGAATATAATTCATGCTAAATGCAGAATTATTAGAAGCGCTAATTAAATATCGAAGGTTTAACGGCAAAAACCCTGATATCTTACAAGTAAATCCAAAGTATTTTAGAAACCTTCTAGAAGAATTGAATTATCCAGAGTGGCTTATTAAAAAGAAAGAAGCAGAAACAGAAACGAAAAAAAGTTTATTAGGAGTGGCAGTTGAGTTAACAGATGCAGTAGAAAAATTTGAACTGTGAAAAAAGTTGGCAGAGTCGTGACCGCTTTTTGGCAGTAAATGTGCCGGTTGTTTTGGAAGTATCGTGTTATATTTGTATTGTGAGAAGTCGCGGAAAACACAACTCACTATGTCGTTTCTAAAATTCTAAACGGTTCGTAATGACGGCACATAAAATCCGAAACCAGCAGATGGTACTGATTGAATGATACCGTTATTAAGGAGAGCTTTTGCTCTTCTTCCATTTACTTAATAATGTGGAAGTAATACTAGGTGATTGGAAGAAGAGTGAAACTTCATTTACCGTATTTATAGTAATGACATAAAGAATTGACGAAAAGGCAACTGGTGCACGGTTGCTCTTTTATGATTTATTCCTATGTAGAAATGGTATAGAATTATATTGGAATTAAATTCTAAAATAGGGGTGAATGGTATGAGTTTAAAAGATAAATTTCCTTTAATAAATATACCGGAAGAGGAAATAAAAAAGGTTTGGGGAGTAATAACTAACGGTCATGAATTGATGAATACACTTTCCGAATATAATCGGTATGCTAAATTTCTAAATAACTGGATAAATAAAAGAATAGAACGTAAGTGTGAAAGATTCCTTGAAGGATTAGCGATGAAAGTATTTTCAAATGAACAATTTAATTCAGAGGATATATTGAAATTGGAAAAAACGTTAAAGAAAAATGGGAATCAAGAGTTAGTTTTTGATATTTTAGAGGAAGCAACTAAAACGGTGTCTGATAATGCTGCAAAAATATTAGGAATAATAGCTGGACAAGTACTAACAGGGAATAGAAGTTTTAATTATAATGATTGGATTCTTGTCAATGGCCTAAAAAACATGAATGATTGGGATCTTGAAAACTTAAAAACGGTGTACCTATACTTTGAGTCATATCCTCTAGAAGAGTATGTAAATTCCGCATGTGTTTATCTCGACTTACCGATGTATGAGTATAGTGATACCACAGATCCTGTAATCTTAAATATTGTAAACGATGATGATTTTCAAATGTTCAAATCTTCTATAATGAGAATTAATAGCTTGCAAATTTTAAGCAATGGGGCTGGGCTAATGGATGATGATGCTATCTCTCTTCGAGGAAATAAGGCTGGGGATGAATTATACGAATTACTAAAAATGATAGATTTATAAGATGGTATAAAAGCATTCCATATGGAGTGCTTTTATCGTGTTGAGAATTGTAACTAAATAGTAATATTATTATAATCAGATTTTAAAGATTGAAATACCTTCTTTCATTGTATTATTATGGTAGGAGGTGATTAGAAAATGAATCAGGTTCAAGAATTAGTTAGTGCACTTACTCCTATTTGGCTTATGGCTGGTGGAGTTGCCTTTCTATCTTACTGTATTTTTGAAGGAATTCCGAAATTGATAGATAGTATAAAATATTAATTAGGTAAGAGGTGAATACTATGAGCTTAAAACCAGGTTTAAATTCGATTGATCAACAAGGTGTGTTTGTTGATGATACTTCGAATGCATTATATGAGTATAAAGTGTTTCATATTGATATTAATCATCCGACGTCACTTATATTTACTAACTTAAGAACAGGAAAGGCATATGGTCCAATCATATTACCAGATGATACAGAAACTATTTCGGACGCTGTTTATAAGGTTTTAAAAGAAAGGGCTAATGAACTTTATCCTAATATATAACAATGAGAAAGTCACAATTAATAAGTTGTGGCTTTTTATTATGCCAGAAATACAAGGTGGTATAAGTAATGGATGCAATGTTAGAAAACATCAAATTGAAAAAGAGACTTGACTATTTATCTAATTTAGCTAACGAAAACCAAGAGTTAAGAGAATCAGTCAAAGTATTAGCATTAACTGTAGAGGACTTAAAAGATAAAGTCGATATGTTAAGTAACCAGGTAAGTTTAAATAATAGTGCGGATATGATCTTGGGTACTCTTGAGGACGCACTTACAAGAATAAGAGAATATGAATTAATGGAGGGTGAATGAAATGGCTAATAACAAATTAAAGATTAATATTGATGCTGATACGACAGAAGCGTTAAAACAAATGAAGGAAGTAACGGAAGCTGCTAATGAATGTGTGGCTGCATTAGAGAAGTTGGAAAAGGTTATGGGTAGATTTGCAAACCAAAGTGATACAGTAGAGCTTTATTGTCAAGGTAAATTAATATCGCAATCTACGATTAAACAAACGACAGATGATATCAAGATGACAGTAACTGATATCAAGGGAGTGAGATAATTGGACAGCGTTTTAAACGGTAAGATTGCTGCACTTGGTCTTATACCTATTGATATGAAAGCGTACATTAAATACCTTAAACCTCTTGAGAAAGCATATAAAAAATCCGGAATAGATGTTCAATATTATAAGTTGTATGGTGAGAAACCTATGTTTTATTCTGTGAAATACCTGGAACAAACATCAATAAAAGAATTATTGGAAAGAGACAGATGGAGAAAGGATTTGAGTATGGATGCAATTAACTAGACTTGAGAAAGCTATTGCTCTTGGGACAATCCTTTCTGCCATCAAAGTGGAAGAGTTTAAAGAGTATGTTGACGTAGAGAAGTTACCACAAGTAATTAAGGAAGTAGAAGCATTGTCTGATAACACATCACAGAAGGTGAAGAAAGAAGCTGATATAAGTTTAATTAGTAAGCTTATTGATTCATTCTTAGAAGAAAAAGAAACTAAAGAAGGTTGTACAGTTTAGATGTATATCGTGCGGATACACAAAGCAATACACAGAGCGACAAGCTAGGACTAAGGATGGATTACAGTGCAAACATTGTAAACATGGTGGTGCAATGATTAATGAAGGAATACAAAACAAAACAACAGAAGCGTAAGTTCTATGACAGTGGTGAGTGGAAGAGTATACGCGAACAAGTAAAGAAGCGTGACAACTATGAATGCCGGGAATGTAAACGCAAAGGTCGTGTTCAAACAGACACCAATGAATACAGTGAAAGTGCCAAGCGTAAGAAGATACAACTCGTTGTCCATCATATAAAAGAACTAGAACATCATCCTGGTCTTGCATTAGACATAGACAACCTTGAAACAGTTTGTGTAAATTGCCATAACAAAGAGCATGGAAGAATTTACGAAAAGAAACAAAATAAATGGGAACATGATGAGAAATGGTGAAAATAAAACAAAAATAACACCCCCCTTAAAATATTTCATGAAAAATTCGTCTTAGGGGCACCGGAGGAGGGGGTTAACTGTCAGATTTTTTTCGAAAATACGCGCGTAAGGGGGGGGGGGTAGATGGCTGTTAGTATTGTAAGGTTAAAGGAACAGTTAATGAATAGTATTGATACGACAGATTTAGTTGAAGTTGAAAAGGTGGAACGCTATATTGATCTAGTTAAAGCATTTCGAAAAATTAATAAAACGATAACTAAAGAAGGGGAATCCGTAACAATCAAAAATGGAACCCAAGTTTTCGTTAAGGCCCACCCTCTTATAAGTGAGAGGAATAAAATTAACAGTTCTTTAATTGCGTTAGGGAGAGATATAAAGTTTGTTGTTAAGAATACTATCCCTGATACAGGATATAACAAAAGTGATCTTACATGATTAAGCAAAACTATGTAGAAGAATATATTGAACTTTATCGAAGTGGGAAAGTGAAGTTCAATAAAGAAAGAAAACTGTTAATTAGATATCTAGAAAAATACGTTTTAAATAGAGACGATTTGTATTTTGATGATGAAATGATTGAGGATTGTATTAACTTCGGTGAGAAGTGGTATTTTCCGATGCAACCATTTCAAAAATTCTTAATAGCATTCGTCTTTTTGTTTTATAAGAAAAATGGACGTGTATTTTATCGTAAATTCCTATGGATGTTAGGGCGTGGCGGCGGTAAAAATGGTCTGATTTCTGTTATTATTCATTTTTTAATTAGTGAATTACATGGCATTCCAGAGTATAACATTTCAGTTGTTGCGAATAGTGAAGAACAGGCGAAAACAAGCCCTGATGAAGTTCATAAATGTGTGAAGAAGAATGAGGTCTTGAAGAGAGCCTTTAAAACAACGTTAACTCAAACGGTTTCAAAGGCTACTGAAAGTGTACTGAAGTTTAGGACTTCAAACGGTGATACAAAAGATGGTTTGCGTGATGGTGCCGTTGTATTTGATGAAATACATCAATACGAAAGTAATAAAGATGTCCGCGTTCATATCAGTGGTTTAGGGAAAAAGAAAAACCCACGTGAGTTTTATATTGGTACAGATGGATATGTTCGTGACGGTTTCTTAGATAAGCAAAAAGAAAAGGCAATGAAGGTATTGAACGGTGAAGCACGTCCGAATGCTGTCTTTCCTTTTATCTGTAAATTGAATGATGAAAACGAAGTGGATGATATTGATAATTGGGAACTTGCTAATCCTATGTTATCTAAGCCATTGAGCGAATATGCTGAGGGGTTACTTGAAACTATAAAAGAAGAATACGAAGATTTAGAGGATGACCCAAGTAATAGAGAAGAGTTCATGACAAAACGAATGAATTTACCTGTTACAGATTTAGAAAGGTCAGTTGCAAAATGGGAAGAGATTGCGGCAACTAATCGCGAATTGCCAGATTTACAAGGTCATGAATGTATCGGCGCACTTGATTATGCAAGTATTCGTGATTTCGCAGCATGTGGATTACTTTTTAGAAGTAAGGGTGATTATTTATGGAAGTCTCATTCGTATGCTAGAAAGGAATTCGTTGATAAATATTATAGTTATTCCAAAAAGCATGATGCTGAAATTGCAGGTAAGAAGAAGTTTGCACCAATTCGAGAATGGGAAGAGCAAGGCCTTCTGACAGTTGTGGAAGGAGAAACAATTGATCCACATACCATCGTTGCTTGGTTCGTTGAAATGCGAAATTATTATGATATCAAAAAAATCATAATGGATAATTATCGTGCAGACTTACTAAGAACACTTTTTGAGGATGCTGGATTTGAAGTTGAAGTAATTAGAAATCCGAGAGCTATTCATGGTTTGCTTGCTCCTAGAATTGAAGTTGCATTTGCACATCGCCAAATTGTATTTGGTGATAATCCGATAATGCGTTGGTATACCAATAATGTACTCGTTGTTATTAAAAAAGATGGAAATAAAATGTATGAGAAGAAAGAACCAGTTCGCAGAAAAACAGATGGATTCCAGGCATTTGTACATGCTATGTATCGAGCGGATGAGGTAAGAGAAACAGATGTTGGTGCAGCGCTAGACTTGCTGAATGCATTGAACTTCTAAGAAGGGGGTGAAGGGGAAATATGAGTTGGTTGTCGGATGTACTTGGTAAAAATAAAGAGATTAATATGATGCTAAATGATTTTGATTTCTTTGGTATTGAAACAGATCAAAGAGCGTATTTAAAAAAGGTAGCATTAGAAACTTGTATTAATTTTATTGCTCGAACCGTTTCGTTGTCTGAATTTCGGATGATGAAAAAGGATACACGTCAATATAATGATTGGCATTACTTATTGAATATTAGGCCGAATACAGATCAAAGCGCAGCTGATTTTTGGCAAGATTTTGTGTATAAATTGATTTTTGATAATGAAGTGTTGGCAATTCTTACAGATCAAAATGATTTACTCATTGCTGATCATTTTGATCGTGTTGAATATGCAGTATATCCTGATGTGTTTAAAAATGTAACCGTAAAGGATTATACATTCCAAAGGTCATTTCAAATGGACGAGGTTATTTACATTACTTATAACAATGAAGAATTGACAAAATTTATGAGTGGAATATTCAAGGATTACACTCAACTTTTTAGTCGTATGATTGAGACAAATATGTTTTCTAATCAAATACGTGCAACTGCTGAGATGGAATCCGCACAGAATTTGGAGGGAGAAAACCTTACTAAATTACAAAGCTTTATGGATAAATTGTTTGGGGCGTTTCGGAAAAACGCTTTTGCAATCGTTCCAAAAATAAAAGGTTTTAACTATACGGAAATTGCCGATGGTTCAAATAATGGAAGGTCTGTAGAGGAACTATCAAAATTAAAAAAAGATTTAATAGATCATGTGGCTAATATTTTAGGTATTCCTACGGCATTAGTTCGTGGTGATATGGGAGACTACGAAACATCAATTAAAGCCTATATAAAATTCTGTATTAGTCCTCTAATTAAAAAAATCGAAGATGAATTAAATGCGAAATTAATTGAAAAAAAGAACTTCCTATTAGGAGAAAAAATTGAAGTAACTGGTGTGAAAGAGAAAGATATTATAGATCATGCTGAGGCTGTTGATAAATTAGTAGCAAGTGGTGCATTCACTAGAAATGAGGTGAGGAAGTTGTTTGGTGCTGAACGCTCTAATAATCCAGCACTAGACGAATTTGTAATTACGAAGAATTATCAATCTGCAAATTCAATTGAAGGAGGTGATAAGAATGAAAAATAAAATACAACATATTCCTTATCAGTTTTCTAATGCAGTTAATCCAGAAAATGATGAGCACGAAATGGTGTTATCAGGTTATATCGGTAGTAGCAGTTGGTGGTACGATGCTATTAGTGCTGAAAGTGTAAGAAGCGCTTTGAAAGAAGTTAGAGCATCTACAGTTAAAATTAAACTAAACAGTGGTGGTGGCGATGCCGATCAAGGTGTTGAGATTTATAATTACTTAAAGGACTTAGATAAAAAAGTCATTGTGGAAGTTACATCACTAGCAGCTTCTGCTGCATCGATTATTGCAATGGCTGCTGACGAGATTGTTATGCGAACAGGCTCACGAATGATGATTCATGAAGCGTCAACAATAGCTTATGGAAACAAGCAGGATATTCAAAAAACATTGAATGCACTCGAAGTGTATGATGAGTCGATAGTTTCAATTTATCAGCAAAAAACAGGTAAAAGTCGTGAAGAGATTACAGATTTATTAGAAGCTGAAACGTGGTTTACTGCTGAACAAGCAGTACAAGAGGGTTTTGCTGACAAAGTAGAATTTGTTAATCGAGAAAGTGATAGTGGTATTACTGATGAACAGTTGGAACAGATTATTAATAGGGTAACGAATAACTTACAACAAAATATGAATTTATCAAATAAACCTAATCCAGAACCACCACATTTACAAGTGGAGGGTAATCAAAAACGGAAAAGGTTTTTTTAATTCTAAAAAATTAGGAGGAAACAATTATGGTTATGAAAATTAAAGGTACAATGGAAAACTTTGAAGCGAAAAAACAAGCATATATGAATCTGGTGAAAGCGGAAGATACAAAAATGGAGGATTTATCCGCTGCATTTGATGATATGTTTGATACTCTTGTAACGGATTTATCAGAAAAGATTTCAGCACAAGCACGTATCGAAGCGCAAGACGCTCAAATTTTGACGTCACGTGGACAAAACGTTTTAACGTCTGAAGAACGTAAATTCTTTAATGCAGTTGTACAAGATGGGGGATTTAAGGATGATTCAATTCTTCCATATACTACACAAGAACGTGTATTTGAAGATTTAGTAACTGAACATCCATTACTTGAAGCAATTGGAATGCAAGATTTAGGAGCAGTAACGAAGTTTATTTATTCTGACGCAACAAAAGCGTATGCATGGGGAGAATTATTCGGTGATATTAGAGGGCAAATAAATGCAGCCTTTAGAGAAGAACAAATTGGACAACTTAAATTAACTGCATTTAGTGCTATTCCAAATGACATGCTCGAATTAGGGCCAGTATGGGTAGAGCGTTATGTTCGAACATTATTAGTAGAAAGTTATTCTGTTGGTTTAGAGTTTGGCTTTGTAAATGGTGGCGGATCAGTAGCGCATCAACCTGTAGGTTTAATGAAAGATGTAAATGCAACTACAGGTGCGGTTACTGATAAAAAATCATCCGGTACACTAACATTTGCTCCTTCTGAAAATGGTGAAGTAATTGCTGGTGAGCTTTATGAAGTAGTAAAAGCTTTATCTGTTGATGGGAAAGGAAAATCCCGTAAAGTATTAAATAAAATTGTGATGGTTGTCAATCCTGTAGATGCAATTGGTGTACAAGCACGTAACACAATTCAAACGGCTAATGGCCAATGGGTAATGGCATTACCTTATAACATTCAAACTGTTGAATCTGAAGAAGTTCCAGTTGGAAAAGCATTATTCTTTGTGAAAGGACAATATATCGCAGCGATAGCAGGTGGATACAAACTTAAAAAGTTTGACCAAACATTAGCGATTGAAGATGCTACGCTTTATACAATCAAACAGTTTGCTAATGGTAAACCAAAAGATAATAAAGCAGCTCTTGTTTATGATTTGAAAATTTCTTTTACACCACCAACTCCACCAGCAACTAAATAAGGAATGATGTGAATGGATAAGGTAATTTCAAATGAAATATTACAGCAATTCAAAGATAGGATGCGATTAGGTGATGATGAAGATGAAAACCTAAGACGCATCCTATTTGCATCCAATAAAGATTTAGCTAGGGTTTGTGGTAATTATGACCTTAATATTGATGAGGTGTTCAAGGAATTAGTCTTTGAACGCTCTCGTTATGTTTATAACGATGCCTTAGAGTATTTCAATAAGAATTTTTTAAGCCAGATTAATAGTTTAAGCATTGGAAAAGCTTTAGAAGAAATTAAGTTGGACGGTGATTAATATGCGTCCTTTTCAGTATAAAAAAACGCTGAATACAGGTGATTTTAGAAATCGAATTAGCATTGAGCAACCTATAGTAATAAAAGATGAATTAAACCAAGTAATCGAAACATCTTGGCAAGAATTAAAGAAAGCCTGGTCAATGATAAAAACGGTGAAAGGTTCCGAGTACATTGAAGCTTCAGCTTCACAAGCTACAAGGGTTTATCGTTTTGTGATTCCATTTACTTCTGATATTACAGAAGAAATGAGAATCAATATGAAAGGTCGTATCTTTGACATTATCGAACCGCCAATGAATGATGATGAAATGTATCAAACATTGACTATTATCGCAAAGGAGCATACTTGATATGAATGATTTTGCGAGTGATCTTGCTAGAGAATTACAAAGATATGCACATGTTGTGGAAGAAGAATTGTTGACAGCACAAGAAGAAGTAGCCGATCTTGCTGTAAGTAAATTAAGACAAAGTGGCCCTAAAAAAACAGGTGCTTATCGTAAAGGGTGGCGTAAGAAAAAAGAAGGTAATAGCGTTGTCGTCCACAATACAAAAGGACAATTAACACATCTTTTAGAAAAGGGACATGCGAAAGTCGGTGGTGGTCGAGTTCCAGCACAAGTTCATATTCGTCCAGTTGAAGAGTATGTAATTGACGAATTGCCAAGACGTATCGAAAGGGCGGTTCAACAATGATATTAGGTGAATTAACAAAAATTCTTGAAGCTACCGGTTATCCTGTGGCTTATTCGCATTTCACAGCAACGCTAAATAATCCAGTTCCGGCACCGCCTTATATCTGTTTTCTTGTGGATGGATCAGCAAATTTAATGGCTGATAACAAGGTTTACCACAAGATAAATGATTTGAATATAGAGCTTTACACAACTAAAAAAGATTTAGTAGCGGAAGCCAAGCTAGAGAAGGTCCTAGACGATCATGATATCCCTTATGAATCGTATGGGACTTTTATTGAATCTGAAAAGTTGTATCAAAAAAATTATGAAACGAGGTTGATATAAATGAATGAAAACAAAGTAGCTTTTGGTTTGAAAAATGTCCATTATGCACTTTTCGATATTAAAGATGGTGTAGTCACATTTAGCACACCGATTCCATTACCAGGTGCAGTTGAATTAACGTTTGATCCACGAGGGGATTTAATTGAATTCTACGCGGATGACATGCTTTACTATGCGGCAAGTAATAACCAAGGTTATGACGGAACGCTATCCATCGCGACAATTCCAGAACAATTTGCTGTTGATGCATTAGGAGAGGAATTAGACGAAGAAGACGGTGTGTTAAACGAATTAGCTGACGCGAAAGGGAAATCATTTGCATTATTATTTGAATTTGATGGTGATGTACGAGCAACGCGCCACGTTATGTTTAACTGTTCAGCAAGTCGTCCAACACTTGCATCTAAAACGAAAACAAATTCAGCGGAGCCAAATACAAATGAACTTAAATTTGTATCAAGCCCTATTGATATTAACGGAAAACGTATGGTTAAAACGAAAACTACAACTAAATCAAAACAAGCGATTTATGATAATTGGTACAAAAAAGTGTATACAAAAGTACCTGCATTACCGAAAGGAGCATAAGTAGATGGAAAAGACAATTTCAATAGATGGAAAACAAATCAGATTAAAAAGTACAGCAGCAACAGTTAAACGATATAAAGCACAATTCAGACGTAATTTATTTGCAGATATGATGGGGTTAGGAGCAATTAGTACATTAACTTCGTCAGATGGATCACAACAACCTATCGATACATCTAATCTTGATTTAAGTAAAGTGGACTTTGAGCTTGTTTATGATTTGACTTGGTTATTCGCTAAAACGGCTGATTCAAGTATTCCTGATCCTATGACGTGGCTGGATGAATTTGAAGAATTCCCAATTGAAGAAATCATGCCAGAAATAATGGAACTAATTCAAGTCACTATGGGAGCAAAAAAAAAATAAAAGAAAACAATGGAGAGCAAGGGACATTCAGTGATGAAGAATTAACCACTGATTTGTTCCTTGCTCTTTGTTATAAAGCGAAATTAACGCGTTGGGATTTAGAAGATATGACAATTGGTGATTGTTTTGATTACATTGCTGAATTCGCTGAAATGGAGAATCCAGACAAAGAAAAAGTTAGAAAAGCAAATCAAAAAGATTACGATGCGTTCTAAGAAATGAGGTGAGAAAATGGCAGGAAGAATTAAAGGGATTACGATAGAAATCGGCGGAAATACTCAACCGTTACAAAATGCTTTAAAAGATGTAAATAAACAAAGTGATGCCTTGGCTAAAGAATTAAAAGATGTTGAACGCCTGTTAAAGTTTGATCCAGGTAATGTGGAAGCATTAGCACAAAAGCAAAAATTACTTACACAACAGATTGAAAATACAACGCAAAAGCTAGATAAATTGAAAGCAGCGGAACAACAAGTACAAGCTCAATTTCAAAACGGTAAAATTTCTGAAGAACAATATCGTGCATTTAGACGTGAAATTGAATTTACAGAAGGGTCACTTAATGGTCTTAAAAATAAACTAGGAAACATGAAAGCTGAACAAGAGAATGTAGCGAGTTCCACAAGGCAATTAGAAACATTGTTTAGAGCTACAGGAAAAAGCGTTGATGATTTTGCAGGAGCATTAGGAAATCGTCTTGTGAATGCAATTAAAAGCGGAACAGCTACAAGTCGCCAATTAGAACAAGCGATTGGGATTATTGGTCGTGAAGCATTAGGAACTGAAGCGGATATTGAAAAGTTACAAAGAGCGTTACAATCTGTGGATGCTGGCAATTCAATACAACAAGTTCGAAATGAATTAAGAGATTTACAGCAAGAAGCCCAAAGGACGGAAAGAGAATTTCAAGAATTAGATATTGGCTTAGAAAACGTTCTTGGTGCAATGGTAGCTGGTGGCGGAATTGCCGGGACAATCGAAAAAGCACTTGATATGTCTAAACTGAAAACAAAAATTGATATAAGTTTCGAAGTGCCTGACTCCTCGAAAAAATCGGTGGAAGAAGCTATTAGGAGTGTCACTACTTATGGAGTTGATGCTGAAGCATCTTTGGAGGGTGTGCGTAGGCAATGGGCCTTAAATAAGAATGTAAGTGATGAAGCGAATGCATCCATCGTTAAAGGTGCTGCAACAATTGCGCAATCCTATTCAGGATTAGATTTTACTGAATTAATTCAAGAGGTTAATGAAATAGGTAATGAATTTGGTATATCACAAGAAGGCGCTCTTGGTATGACAAACGCTTTACTTGGAATAGGCTTTCCACCTGAACAATTAGATATTATCGCTGAATATGGAGGGCAGCTAATACGAGCTGGATACAGTGCTGAAGAAGTCCAAGCAATAATGGCGGCTGGGGTCGAAACCGGCACTTGGAATTAGATTATAGTTCCCTTGTATGGTGACATACAATGAAAAACTCCTTTAATTCAGTGAAACTCTCAAATGAGACAATACTGAGCGAAGCCTTTTAATTAAGGAACGTGCAACGACTAGTCGAAAGACGTAGGGTGTAAGCAAATGACACTCGAAATGGGGAGCAACTCAAGTAGTTGAAGATATAGTCTAATCTATGCGGTGACGTATAGCAGTTCATAAGAGAACGGGCGTGACGTTGCGAATCACGTTGAATATAAATGATTGATAATCTCTTAGATGGATTGAAAGAAGGGCGTATTAAAGCGGCTGAATTTGGCCAAGGTGTCGATAAAGCTATGAAAGAAACGTTAGAAGGTACTAATATTTCAGCTGAACAATTGCAAAAATGGGGGCAATCTGTAGCGAATGGTGGTAAAGAAGGCTCAGCCGCTATGTCGGAGATTGCAGCAGCTTTAGCCAATGTAGAAGATAACACGAAGCGAAACGAGTTAGGTGTCAAACTTTTCGGCACAATGTGGGAAGATCAAGGTGACAACATAACATACGCGATACTTGGAGCTCAAAGTAAAGTAGTTGATTTTGATAAGAACCAGCAAAAATTAAATGAATCTATTAAGAAAATGGATGCAAGTCCAGCTGTGAAATTCCAACAAGCTATGCAAGATTTACAAGTTGCTCTCGAACCATTGCTAGGGGTTGTAGCAGATGTTATTTCTAAATTTGCTGAATGGATTTCTAATAATCCAGAATTGGCAGCAACATTAGCAGCTGTAGCAACCGCTATTGGAATAATCTCAGGTGCAATTATGGCGCTTGCGCCAATAGTTGTAACGGTAATGAGTATTTTTGGGGTTGGTGCGGCTGTAGCAGCTGGGATTGTCGCCATTGTTCCAATTATCATAGCAGCTATTGTTGCCCTTGGTTTTGCTATTAATAAAAACTGGGAAGATATCAAAAATTGGACGATAGATACCTATAATTTTATTAAAGATTATTTAGTAGGATTGTGGAGCGGAATAGTAGAAACCGCATCCTCTTGGTTATCTTCGCTTGTAGAATCAGTGTCTGGATGGTGGTCCTCCCTAGTAGAATCAACGATAACATGGCTATCTTCAATGGTAGAGACGGCATCTAGCTGGTGGTCTTCTCTAGTAGAAACCACATCTCAATTTTTTATGCAATTGTTCCAAAAATGGCAAGAAACTTGGCAGTCTATTCTTACATTCTTAGATCCAATTATTTCATTAATTTCTACCTTGTTAAAAGCAGGGTGGCTATTAATACAAGCGGGGGCGCAAATTGCCTGGGCGGCAATATCTCAATATATTATTCAGCCGATTCAGGAAGCATATAACTGGGTGAGTGTAAAAATCAGTGAATTGGTTGCATGGCTTGGTACGCAGTGGGAATTAGCGAAATCCTATACATTAGCAGGTTGGAATTTAATAAAACAGTATGTTATTCAACCGGTTCAGGAATTGTGGAATACAACAAAGCAAAAGCTTTCTGATTTAGCTAATTGGATATTAAGTAATTGGGAATCTATAAAATCTTATACACTTTCAGCATGGAATTTAGTTAAACAATACGTAATTAATCCAATAACTGAAACGTATAATCAAGCCAAACAAAAATTTACTGATCTATATAATTCAGCGAAAGAAAAATTTGATTCTGTAAAAAATGCCGCACAAGAAAAATTCGATGCGGCTAAACGTAATATTATTGATCCGATCAAAGAAGCGGTTGGTAAGGTAGAAGAATTTATTGGGAAGATCAAGGGATTCTTTGAAGGTTTAAAGCTTAAAATACCTAAGCCTGAAATGCCACCTATGCCACACTTTAGCTTAGAAACTAGTACAAAAAATGTTTTAGGTAAAGACGTTACTTATCCATCTGGAATTAATATTGACTGGCGTGCAAAAGGTGGTATCTTCACTAAACCAACTATCTTTGGAATGATGGGTGGGAATCTACAAGGCGCTGGTGAAGCTGGACCAGAAGCGGTATTGCCTTTAAATAAAAAGACACTTGGGTCTATTGGTGCAGGAATCGCAGCAGCCATGCCACGAGAACAATTTGCTATGCCGGGAGAAATAAATCAATTAATGGGTGACATGAGCCGTATGATGGCTAGCTCTGTGAGTCAATTATCAGGATTAAAGACTGTCATGAGTGGTGTGTATGGAAATATGTCAAATAGCAAACAGGCTATGACAAGCAGTGTATCAAATCAAGTATTTAATAACTCATTTGGATCATCTGGTGACGGAGTAATTCCGATGCTTGGTGGTGATTTGGTTGTTGAGGTTCCTGTTGTTATAGAGGGGCGAGATGTGGCGCGTGGTACGTATCGATATACAACCGAGTACCAAGAAAGAGAAAAACAAAGAGACTCAGCCTTTTAGGTTTGGGTTTCTTTATTTTATAAAGAAATGAGGTGTCAACATGAGTTCTTTTACATTTAACAAAATACGTAAAGGCTTTATTCAAATTGCGAAAGGATGGAAAAGACCTACTTGGGCACCATTGAAACGAAATTTTCTAAACGTTCCAGGATATCCAGGCGCAAGATTGTTAAACACACAAACAGAAATGCGCGTTTTATCTATTCCGGTAGGAATTATAGTGCCTGATGGATCTAACTTAGAAAAGCTGAAAGAAGAAATTGCAAGTTGGCTAATAACAGATCAACCCACAGAACTTATTTTTGATGTAGAACCAAACAGAACGTATTTAGCAATTGTGGATGATAGCTTTGATCCAGATGAATTTGTAACACTTGGAATAGGGACTCTTAAATTTATTTGTCCAATGCCTTACAAATTAGGACCAATTCGAAACGCAAAAGCAAAACTAGAACAAAATAATATTATAAAAATGGATGCTTTGAATGAGGGCAGTGTGTTTTCAGAACCAAAATTCAAGATACAGGTAGAAAATCCCTCCACATTCATCGATATTATAAATAAAAATGGAAATCAACATTTTCGTATAGGATACCCAGTTAAGATAGATGAAACGCCAATAAGTCGGTATGAATTGGTTATGCATGATAAAGCGAATTCTCTAGTGGGTTGGACGGAAGTGGGAAAAGATTTTGTTTCAGATTATGGAATCGTAGCAGGAAAAATGATAGCGGATGGCGCACGTATCATGCCATCTGATTACGGTCAGGGGCAATTTTGGCATGGACCAGCAGTGAAAAGAAGCATTACAGGTGGACCGCTACAAGATTTCACACTTGATGCAATAGTTGAGTGTCGAAACTTAAACCCTGCAACTATGGGACGTGTAGAACTTTATTTATTAGATGAAAACAGCGTTGTAGTTGGAAAAGTAGGTATGTTTGATGCATATAGAAATTCTAGCGAGAATTTCGGTGAGGTTATGGCAGGAAACGGTGACTACAATCATCTGATTATAGCGGAAACTGGTTATTATCGTTCAACTTGGAATAATTTTTATGGCCGTCTACACATTGCACGAGTAGGGAACTATTGGCAAGGTGATATTGCCTTGCTTGATGAGAAAGGAAATTACCATACAGAAAAATTCGCCCAATGGTGGGATACGGGCAATAGCTTTATGAAAAAGGTAGCTCAAATTGTTGTGCATATATGTTCGTTTAATGATGCACCATCATTAATTGCAGCTGTACACGATATTAAAGTACAAAAAGTGAATAGCAATACAGAACGTCAAATACCTTATATTGTTCAAAAAGGAGATCTTGTAGAAATCGATTCATCGGATGCAAGTATTCGTATTAACGGAGCAGATGCGATAAATATAAAGGATTTTATGAGTGACTATATACGTATTGAAAAAGGAAAGAATGAAATCGAAATATCCCCAAACAACATTGGACAGATTGATGTCACGTATAGGGAGCGATACAGATGAGCAAAGCAAATAATCTATTACACATTGTGGATTTTAAAACAGAACAAATCATGGGTGTTATCAAAGAACAGGATTATTGGGATGATTTACGCCAATGGGAGCTTAAAGATAACAAAGATAAATTTGAGTTCACAACAGCTGATGGCACAAAGATAGCGGCATCACTAATACAACAGAACCTTGTCGTTAAACAAACTCGTGACGGTACTTTTGTTTCATACATTATTACAGAAGTAGAACAAGATACAACAGGTCGTCCAAAAAAGATTTATACACTTGGTGAACATACAAAGCTAAAGAAAGCGACTGTAATTAAACCACAAACTTTACAAGCTACTACAGTCAATGAATCTACGGACTTTGCTTTACAAGGTACAGAGTGGAAACGTGGGATTACTGAGTTTGTTGGTATACGTACCATTCATATTAAGGATTTTACAAATTCGCTTGATCTCTTAAAACAAATCGCATCTACGTTTGAACTTGAGATTCGTTTTAGAACAGAAATAATGGGATCTTTTATTGTCGGTCGATATGTAGATTTAATAAAAAAAGTAGGACGTGACAACGGAAAAGAATTCTTGTTAGGAAAAGATGTACAAGGCATCCGGCGTATTGAGAATAGTCAAGATGTAGTAACCGCTCTTGTCGGTGTTGGTCCACAAAATAGTGAAACTGGTGAATTTCTCACATTTGAAGAAATAAACAATGGCAAACTTTATGTAGGAAATAACGATGCGTTACAACGTTGGTCGAAAGATGGCAAACATTTATTTGATATTTATTCACCGCAAACAGAAGATCAAGGTATGACGAAATCACGACTCAAACAGTTAACCGAAGCGGAATTAAAGAAGCGAATTGATAGTTCTACTTCATATGAAGTAAGTGCAGTAGCGCTTGAAAAAGTGTTTGGCTTATCTCATGAATCGGTTCGTAAAGGAGATACGGTACGAATAAAAGATACAGGGTTTAGTCCACCACTTTTCTTAGAAGCTAGGTTAATAGCAGCAGATGAATGTGACACCGATCCATCGAAAGATAAATATATCTTTGGTAATTATCGTGAAATTAAAGATACACGAAGCCTGATCGATAGGTTATACGCACAAATCATGGGTAGCTTATCAAATAAAGCATCTAAAGAATTACTAGATATGTTAGATAAAAAGCTTCAAGAAAACGTAAAAGAAACAGAAGTCATTCGAAAAGAATCGGAAGCAGCAAAGAAAATTGCTGAACAAGTGGCTGAAAGCTTGAAGAATAATACCGTTGATATTATTGAAGGTATAAATCCACCAACAGAAAACTTAAAGGATAGAAAAACGTTGTGGCAAGATATCAGCATAGGTAAGCCTGGTATTCTGAAATTGTGGAAGGATGGTAAATGGGATTCTGTTGTTCCTGATGTGGAATCCGTTAAGAAAGAAACATTGGAACAGGTGAGCAAAGATATCGAGACCACAAAAAATGAATTAAATCAAAAGGTTCAAGAAGCGCAAAAACAAGCAACAGGGCAATTTAATGAAGTGAAAGAAAGCTTACAAGGTGTTAGTCGTACCATTTCTGATGTGCAAAATAAACAGGTTGAAATTGATAAGAAGGTAACAAAGTTTGAGCAGGATTCTAACGGTTTTAAATTATCTATTGAATCGTTAACTAAAAAAGATACTGATATCAGCAATAAATTTAATACAGTCGAGCAAACTGTGGAAGGCACAAAAAAGACAATATCTGATGTGCAACAAACTGCAAATGATCTGAAGAAAACAACAACTGAAATTAAAGAGCAAGCAGGCAAGATTAGTGAGAAGTTAACAAGTGTAGAAAAGCAAGCAAATACTCTAACAAATAAAACAACTGAGATTGCAAAAAGTGTGGATGGAATCAAAGAAACAGTAACAAAAGTAGAAAATAATCAGGGTGGATTTGATAAACGTGTAACAGCAGTAGAGAAAACCGCTGAAGGTATTTCTCAAAACGTTACCAAGATACAAGAAACACAAACGGTACAAGGTAAACAAATTACTGAAGCACAATCTGCAATCAAACAACATTCTGACGCACTTGATCTGACAGTGAAAATGAAAGATGTTGAGAACTATGTAGGCGGTATTGGTTCTATCAACGAAATTAGAAACGCAGGTCTTGAATTAGGTAACAAGTATTGGTCAATTAACCAGGGTACTGTCATTCAGCCAAACTCAAAATACAAAGGATACGCAACTTTCTGGAGTGATTACTCAGGAAAGACTAGTGATCACTGGTCTGGTACCGCTTCTGAATTTATATCAGTTACAAATGGTGAGGATCTTATTTCTTCAGGTTGGTTTGCTACTGACAATATAGCTTCATTGGATCAAAAAGCATGGATGGAAATTGAGTTCTGGAATGCTACAAAAGGAACTAGAATGAGAACGCAGCGTGTAGAAATCCAATGGGCTAAACAAGGCGATTGGGCAAGAATGATGATGGTTTCAAAGGTTGCAGCTAATGAAGAGTGGGTTAGATGGCGTTATTATGTTCAAAGAAACGGGCGTATACGAGCTGCCCTGCCGATGTTACAGCGCGGTAAAGTAGCGACAGAATTTTGGTTACATCCGAAAGATCAAACTGATGCTGATAAAATGATTGAAGATATCGCTAATAGAGTGGCTAATAATGATTACGATAAAAAAACAACTGAATTAGAGCGCCTTATTTCCGCAAATGCGGAGGGGATTAAACTTGCTGCAGTAAAAAACGAAGTATATACGAAACAACAGGCTGACGGAAGATATGCGGATAAAGCGTATGTAGAAAAACAAGAGGGACGTATTGAGGTAACTGAAAAAGCGATTACTAGTACCGTCCAAAAAGGCGATATTATCTCAGCTATTAACCAAACAGCTGAAAAGATTCAAATAAATGTTGCTAAGTTGCAGATTAACGCTGATACCATTGTAAAATGGCTCACCGCTACAGGCATTAATGCAGATGTAATTAAAATCGAAAATGGGAAAGTTACGATTGATAAAAATGGTATTACAGCAAAAATGGCTGACTTCTTTTTTGAAGATGAGCGTGGGCAGAAATTTTCAGTAACACCAAGGAAGAATCTCATTCCAGATCATGACTTTTCACACATTTCTTTTAAGAATTTTAATAATTATTTTTTGAAGATTGAATACAGTCCTACATGGACAATTATGTCTAATCCATATATTGAGAAACCAGTGGTTAATAATTATGAGCCAATGGTTAATCCGTTGCGGATAGATTTAGGAAACTGGATTCGTTTTACATTATTTGATGGTGTAAAACCAGGTAAGAAATACACATTGTCGGCTCATTTCAGAGCAACTACCAATGATAATCGTGTAAACATTACAAACAAGCCAATCATGAGAGCGGTATTCGGTAAATATAACGGTGACACTCCCGTGGAGCTTGGACGAGCATCAAAAACTTACGATGCACCAAGCATTCAAACTGGGAAAATAGTAAGATACGCTTTAACCTTCACTGTGCCGAGTAACTATGTAGAAGGAAATGGTTATGTTTATATTGATTTATTTGGCGAGGGGCTCTTAAATAATATGCAAGCAATTGCTGTATCAGGTGTTCAGTTGGTGGAAGGTGACGTTCCTTCCGTTTATAACTGGGATACAACACATGGAGAACTCGTAAACGGAACACTGCCTTTTTCTACAATTGCACTTGGTACAAAAGATAATGTTATTTACCACAATCATGTGAACAAATGGAATTATATGAATGCGCCACTTGAAATCATAAGCAATGGCGAAATGATGGCACTCGTTGGAGATGATCGTGCGGGACTCAGTTTTTATCCCCGTGGCGGTGGAGAACGTAGAAGTTACATCGGTCACATTTACAACAATGAAAATAGATTCCGAATTGAATCAAAAGATCCTGTTGCAACGACACAATCAATTGAATGTAATGGGATTAACGTATGTGGTGGATACTTTGGTGCTAATGCAGGTTCTATTCATTATACAAATGGTAGCTTAGGTTTAGGGTGGTATTTCCATGATGGTAGATGGAATTATGTTGATTTCACAAACATGACTTCTAGAACATAGAGAGGGAGATGAGTATGAATCCAGACAAATTTATGCGTCCAATGCCACCTAATGAACAGTCACCATTCTTAGGTAGAGTAGTTGATTTGAAGAAAGGTGAAAATCAAGTCACCGTTAGCATTCCAAACGATATGCTAGAATTTTGCGGTATCAAGGAAGATACAAAAATTGAAGTTTGGGGACTTCCTGATGGCACGTTGAATATGCGGATTGCTACTGCATGTGATTTATGTAATAAAGGCGGCAGAGTTTACGAGATTGAGCTTTTCGGTAAAGTAAGCCTTATCTGTGCCGAAGATTATGTAAAGCTAACTGGAAAGAGACCAGGGGCTTCTGATGAAGTAACACTTGAACATGTGGAAGAAGTAGAAAATAGAATGATAGAAGAAGCATTATCAGCAGATCAATATTAACTAAATACGTTTAAATAAGTAGGACAGCCATGAGCTGTTTTTAATTTTGAATAAAATACGGTTTTTCTAACAAAGAGGAGCGATTTTGCTGCTCTTTTTATTTTGAAATGAGGTGGTCAAAGTGGAAGGGTTACAAGAAGTAAAAAGTGATGTTCATGAAATAAAACAAGATATCAAGGAAATTCGTTTGGAAATTAAAAGCTTAGAAATGCGAACAACGGGTAACGAAAAAGACATTATTAATATCACTAAACAGTTAGATAAGATTGGTGCCAATACTACCTGGATATTAAGACTTATTGTAGGCGGACTTGTTGGAGCAGCTCTTACTTTCTTATTGAAAGGAGGTGGTATGTAATGTTTGAAATTACAGTAATGATTGGCATTGTAGTAGGTCTTTCACAAATTGGCAAAACAATTGGATTACAAACAAAATATGTTCCGTTATTGAATGTAACGCTTGGCATTGCGCTAGGCGTTTTATTTTTGGGCGGAGATATAAAAACAAATGTATTTCAAGGAATCATCATTGGACTGTCAGCAAGCGGATTATTTGATCACACAAAAATTATGAAAAAGGATGTTGATGAAAAATGAAAAAGACATTAAAACATATTTCTTCTGTAGTCTTTGCGGTTATTTTAGTTTTATCTATTGCAACAAGTGCTTTTGCTGATAGAACGCTTATTATTCCTGATTTACCTAAACAACCATATCGTTATGGCGTGGGTGCATATGAGGGTGTTGTAGCTCATTCTACAGCAACTCCAGAAGCTCCAGCTATTAACATTCAAAAATATGAGTCTCGTACATGGAGAAACGCATTTGTTCACTATGCAGTCGATTGGAACGAAACAATCCAAATTGCCGATACAAAGTATATTGCTTATGGCGGTGGACCTGCTGCGAATAAGCGCTTTGTCCACGTTGAATTATGTGAAACAGCAGACTATGCAAAATTCAAACGTTCATATGAAAAATACGTAAAACTATTAGCAAAAATTTTAAAAGATAACAAGATATCTGTAGAAAAAGGATTATGGACACATAACGATGTAACACATCACCTTGGAGGTACAGATCATGAAGATCCAATTGATTACTTAAAGTCTCATGGTGTTTCAGAAGCTCAATTTAGAGCAGATGTACAACGAGCATATAATAATGCTAATGTGGATGTTTCTGTGCCTGAAAAGCCATCTAAACCAGCAGAGGTACCAACAGCTGTAACAGATGGCATCGCTTATATTGAAGGTTACAACGTTAACTTACGTAAAGGACCAGGTACAAGTTATTCTAAGATTCGTCAACTAAACAAACCAGAATCTTATATTGTGTGGGCGGAAAAGGATGGTTGGTTAAATCTTGGTGGAAATCAGTGGATTAAGAACGATCCATTTTATGTGAAGTTTAACAAGAAAAGTACAGTGGATTCTTCTATTGTAGGGAAGCGTGTTGTTTCAAAAGTTAACAATCTACGTTTCTATGATGCCCCATCTTGGCAGGATAAAGATGTTGCTGGCTCTGTAGATACAGGATTAGGATTTACGATTGATGCGAAAGTGAATGTTAATGGTTCACCACAATATAAAGTACACAATAGCAAAGGTAAAACATACTATGTAACAGCAAATGAAGCCTATATAAATGTGAAGTAAGGATAAGAGCCGTCTCTTTTCGTGGGAACGGCTTTTTTTATTTGTGGAAGCTAAATAATAGATAGTGAATTTCTCAATACTTGCTCTTCTTTTAGGATGTATATTTAAGTAAAAAGTTAATGTGCAAAGGAAGGTGTGGGCAAATATGGAAATTAAATCACAAGAGTTAATAGCGACTGTAATACCTCGTGAAATTTTTAGTACGGAGAAGCTTCCTCCTGGAACAAGGTTTATAAAATGGGAAGTAGAAAATGATGATGCTGAGCATATTAGTTTTGATGTAATGAAAAATGTATCCGAGGGAATAGGGACTACGATATTCAAAGATGTATTAAGTGGAAATCGAACAAATTTAATAAGAAATAATAGCCTTTGTATCGCCAGCCCCAAGGGTTCTAATTTTCCTTTTCAGGTAAGTGTATATGCTATTGTTATTTAATAAAATAAAAACAAAAAACAACTTTCTCAATACCTTTAATTTACACAAATGATATATTTTAGGAGAGGTTACTAATGTAGCCTTCCTAAAAAACTTTAATTGAGAAAAGGGGAATGTTAATGGAAACGCAAGCGCAACAATTAGTAGCAACGGTATTATCTCAACCAAAACCTTTAGATGGACAAAAAAACCGCTCAAGTGGAAACTTTAGTACGGAGAGTCTTCCTTCAGGTACACAATATTTAAAGTGGGAAGTTGAAGGGGGAGGGAATCCAGATTTTGTTAGCTTTAATGTTATGAAAGATGTATCTGCCGGTACAGATCCTGTTGTTTTTCACGATGTATTAAGCGGTAATAGAACAAGTGTAGTATCAGCGAGATCATTGTATATTGCGAATCCTAAAAATGCATCGGAACCATTTACTGTAAGTGTGTATGCAATTTATTAATTCTTAAACAGTACAATATATTAAAAGTAAAACATGCCATGTAACTGTAAATGAGACATATGTATATGTGAAATGATTCTTTACAAAAGATAAAAAAAAGAGCCGTCCTGCTGGGCGGCTCTTTTTTATTTAATATTAAAATAAACCTTTTGCATACCTAATGTTTTATAAACAAATTTGAAATCATCATTCTTTTTTATGTATTGTACAGAATAACCTTCAGCTTCAGCACCTTTAAATACTTCACTTTGTAATGGCGTCGGAATGACAGGGTGATGTTCTGTATCCATCTGATATACTTTTCCATCTGCAGAAACATATTCTGTATTCATAATATCATCAGAACGATACGCGAAATCAGCTGTATCTGCATCTACTACTTTGGTTTTTACTTTTACTAGAACATATTCCATGTCGTCAGCTGGAGCTTTATTGAATTGATTTTCCTGTTGAATTAATTTCCATGCTTGTTCACCTCGAAGAACCTCTTGAATAGAAACCTCGACTTTTGCTTTGTAAGACTTTGAAGTTGCCTGATCAAAAATTTTATCTTCAAAAGTTGCTGATTGTCCTATAGCTACTGGGTTTGAGCGAGAACCTGCTTTTGATTCTTCTTTCTTCTCTTCTTTTTTAGGTGAAGAACTTGATTGTTGTTCCTGTTTTGGTTCGGAATCCTTCTTTTTAACTTCCACATTTGAAGATTCTGAACAAGCACCAAGTACACTTGTAATTAATGCACTTGCAGCGACTACCTTAATTAAATTTGTTTTCATTTCTTATCCCCCTTGATATGTATAACATTGTTAATAAGTATATCAAATTATCAAGGGAAATTTTACAAAATTTTTTCTAATATAGACTTTTTTGTAAGAATTTAATAAAGCTAACTCTCAAAAGAGCTAGCTTTACGAATTTATCATGTTAATAGGAGCATCCCCATCGACAATGGCACTATGAACCTTTTGGATGTCAGGTCTGCTGATAGGTCATTAATTATAGCCTGTTGATAATCATTTATTCTTCATCAATCCAAATCTCTTAAACATGCATATTTAGAGCTTTTGCTATTCTGATTGCTACTGGGAGTGTAGGGATACTTTTTTCATTTAAAATTAAACTCATTGTGGAACGATAGAAGAACTATAAAAAAGTGCTAACAAGTTTGCAAACGAACTTGCTAACACATATAAGAAATAGATAAAAAATATCGCTGATATGTCACCTTCAAATATAGACTTAATCATATATAAAACACTAATACTGAATACTCATAAAATCATTCGTGATACCAAGAATATAACCATCCGGATATCCCTTTACTTTTGCGACGAAAACGAGGCATGATATTGATTTCTACTTCAGAATTTGCATCAGATAATAAAAAAATGCGGTTTGTAAAGTTAAAAGTACAACAAGCTACAAACGGTATGAAATGGATTAAGTTATTTAGAACATTAAAAGATGATTTTCAAATAGGTGGAGAAATTGAATTAGACCATATTATCCAATATCCGAAAGATTATATTGTCGGAACAAACAGAAGAGTATTACTTCCGTATAATGAGAGAATATATAAAGTGCAAGGTACTAAAAAAAAGCTAGGTATAAAAGTAAAGGAGAAAGGATATCTATTTAAAGAATTTCAGCGGAAATTTTCACATTTCACATTACTGCCAGAATGCAAAAGGGTAGCAACAAATAATGAAAATGAATTATTTCCTTTAGTTGCACCAAAAGGATTAGAGACCATAATATTAGAAATTTGGTCCGAAAATATAGTATTGGAAATAGAACAAGCATTATTTGATAGTGAAATAGTTTTAGCTAAAATAGGAGCAACATCTTATGTAGTAAATGCAGATTCACCAGTATTATTAAAGATTGTAAGATTTAATATGGAAAAAGTGTTACAAAATCCATATAAAATGCAGTATTGCCAAAAATATAAAACAAATCTTGTAGATGATGTTGTAAAAGCAGTTCATGCTACGGCAGGTAAGCGAAGTGATACGACATTAGCATTAATCGCAATGAAGAAGTGTGATGGAAGAGAGAAGATTGATCCGAAACAAATTATTCGTGAAGGATTTGCACGAACAAAACGTATTTCAACATTTATTAATTTATTTATAGGTCAAAGTGTATCTCGTGAAACAATTGTAACTAGTATTTTTAATTTATTAGAACAAAAAGGATTTTTGAAAGGCAATTGGAATAAGAGGAATTTGCCTTGTACATATGTCAATTTATCAGTTGAACGAATCTCGAAGTTTGATTTCTTGCCTATTATTTCAAAAATAAAAGGTAAAGAAATATCATATAAATTATATGGGGATACGGAGTGGCAACCAATCGACTATATGTTATTACATATAAATAAACATAATGTATTTTTACCACAACCATCAAAAAGAAATGATGTGGGTGCCCGTTTTAAGGAATTTGTATCTGAAACATTAATGGGAATGTTACAACATACGCAAAAGGAAAATGAACAAGTTTATTTCATTGTAGATGCGAATTTGAGAAAATATTGGATTAAAGAGTTGCAAAATGAAAAAATTAATATAGATATTGTACCTGAGATTATTCCAGATATGTTAAAGGTTCCGAATTTAAATGTTATAAGAATAAATACTGCTTTTGATGTACCAAGCTTTGTTGTAATAGAGCGTGAAAATGATATGGATAGAACTGGATTATATGCGGATCAAACAGGGATGTATTATAGCACTGGTGAATATCCATTAAATTGTAGTGACACAATTCAACAATATATACTTGAAATTCTACCATTAGGTGTAAAACATGTAGAAAGGGAATATATCGCTAAAATGATACATTTCATGTGTTGTAATTCAAGTATACTTTCGGAAAAAAATGTGCATATGCCATATTCTATGCATATGGCTAAAGTAATAAAGAGTTATGCCACTGATATAGATGCAAGAGAGTTTAAAGAATTCGATGATGAATTAGATGTTGATGTAATAAAGAGAGAAAAGAAAGATTCAATAGTGCTAATTTAAATAATAGTAAACAAATCCTGTTCATTATACCGATCAGGATTTGTCATTTGTACATGTAAATATAGCTATCCTTTGTCATGTATCTTTTCTATTTTGTATTTACTTTATAAACATTCAGGATTAAGATGTTTTTTAGAAATACAAAAACTGAATCACATGGAAAATTAATTTTAAAACTTAATAGAAATTTGAAAGGAATGGGGAATTGTGAAGAAATTAGATGTATTATTAATGCTACTGAGCGGCCTCTTTCCAATTGCAGGAATGTTAAAGCAAATCCCTCTTGAACAATCTTTATATATTGGAGGACTTTTATTTTTTACTAGTTTCGGTAGTTACTTTGCAAAAAAGATATATTCACGTATATGTAGCTGGATAGCATATGCACCATTTATAACACTACTGTTAGTTATTTGGAATCAGGATATTTCAACAAGTGCTATAATAGCAAATGCCAAAATTGCCGCCTGTATCGCTTTAATACCTTGTATATTTCGCTTTCGTACATACGGGCTTACTTTAGGTTTATTCTCATTATGGGCCGCTTTATTATGGGATATAAAAGAAGTACAGTCGTTAGTCATACTTGAGCGTATGACGAGTTTAATGACAAGCAATTACGTATATCTTCTACTCTTAGCTGGAGGACTTATATTAGGTGGATTACTTGCGACGTTAATACACCGTAAAGAGAAGGATGATAATAAAGAAAATATAAATCTATTTCAACAAAAAAAGAAACGCAAAAAACTATCATTTAAGATGCCACTTCCAAGATTACCGAAATTTAAGATGAATTTATTTAAGTTTGGTGGAAAAGGTTCTAAACGTAAAACGCCAGAAAAAATACGTAAGCATAATTACGAAGAATCAGCTCCAGCTGCAACATATGAAATGTCGGAGCAAATAGATCAATATAAAGAAGATACTGTTCAAGGACAAACGAGGATGGAACGTCGTAAAAATAGGTATAATGCATAATAAATTTCAGTAAACCTTTAATGATTTATCGTTAAATTGATAAATTATTAAAGGTTTTTTATGTAATTAAATATAGATTGCCAATGAGAAATTCATAGCATATTCTAAAGTTGAGGACTTAAATAAAATAATGGGAGGACAAAATGCTTATTATTGCATATATTTCTGTCTGTATATTATTTTCAGTTAGTTTTTTACATATTTATTGGGCTTTCGGGGGTAAGTGGGCGACAAATAGTGTCATTCCAACTAAAGCTGGAGAAAAGGCGTTTACACCAGGTGTAGGAATGACATTGTTCATTGCGTTATTATTAAGTATGGCAGCAATGATTTTATTACAACAAACAAATATTGTTCATTTCAAAGTTCCCAATATTTTTATTCAAATGGGATCCTGGGTTTGTATGGTTGTTTTTTTCATAAGAGTAATTGGTGAGTTTCATTATTTTGGTATCTTTAAACGAAAAAAAGGTACGCAGTTTGCTAGAATGGATACTGTTTTATATATACCACTTTGTGCATTTTTATCATTATCCTTTTTATTATCAATTATAAAGTGAACTTAGGAAAGATAATCATGTAATGTATTTAGTAAATAAAGATGCGGATATTAAATAAGAGGTTTCTGTGCAATCAGAAACCTCTTATTTTTTGTGATTGTAAACATCGGTTATTAGGGAGCTTATTTATTTAATTAAGATAATAGAATGTTTATATTTGAAAGAAATGAATTGGGATTTAGTTATTACTTCTATGAATGATGCATTTTCTTCATTTTTTTGGTCCCTAAAATACAACTAATAATTGCGAGTAATGCATTTGAAGAAATAAAGTTTACGGTCCAATAAATTCCTGTTCCAGCGATTATATCGATAATTATAAATCTTTTAATTGCCGAACTTTTGACTACATGAAAAACAAATTGATTGTTATCCAATGTTATCACATCCCTTATCTAATATATGACAAGGCATGCTTGTTCTAGTCTCCATGATAGATAATACACAAAAGAGTAATTAGCAGAAGCATATAAAGTAGTTATATATAAAGGATAACTTATTGGAAGTTAAATTCTTAAATTCAGTGAAAAAAATAAAAATCATAATTTATCCTGTGTTATTGATGGAATATTATGTTTTACTTAAGAGGTTATGCGGAAAGTTTGAAGAAGAATTCTTTCATTAAAAGTACGATTCCCAGCAGAAACAAGACTTCAATTGAGAACCAAAACATACTTTTTTGAGGTTTTTTAAACTCCATAATAATTGATGAAAATAAAAAAATTGCAATCAGTATGATGATTAAGAGTCGGATTATATCAACCATTCATAACACTCCTATTATTTAATCAATACTATTATATAATCTTTTCCAAAGATATAGAATGCTAGAAACATTTTATTATAATTTCAATAAATAGAACAGACGGTGTATAGTATCTGTTTTTCTGCAAATTATTTCAAACGTGTAGTGGAAAGTAATAAAAGTGATAAATCCACGTTTTAATAAAAGGATGTAAGCGTATTCTTAACGAAGTATAGATAATTAAGAGAGGCGGTGACACTATGAAATATGTAAAAGTTAGCATGAATGGTGGAAGTGAGCACAAGTTCTCAATGACTTTAGAACGATTTGAAGAGCTTATTACTACAGAGAATGGATTATTAGAAAATAAATTAGTTTGTATTGAAAATGTATTGATTAACCCTACTAATATATCTTCCGTAGTTGAAAAAATTGGTGTACCTGCTAAATTTATGGAAGTTTAAAGGTAATTAGATAAAAAACATCCATGGGGATGTTTTTTGTTTATAAATAAAGTAATTGTACAATGAATATATGAGCAGATTTTAATAGTAATCATGTAGGCTATCAAGAATGAATGGATATAGAAAGGTCTTTTCTAGCTCTCCAATGTGTATGTATCTCTTTGGCATCTAGATATTGTGCTTTTTCATGCACAATGTAATACGTACAAGCATATAGTATGTAATAGGACAAGATCTTCGTGTCCTACTAAATACTCAGAAAAAACCTCTAATCACAATAGAGCATCCAATAGCAGGGTGCTCTTATTTTTTATGAAAAATGTAGCTACATAAAGGTTTCGTTACAATTATAGTTTTCATTAACTTTTGATTTTAAACTTATCTTTAACGTTAATAAATATTATGGTTAATATAATAGCAATAATTAAATTAGACAAATAGAAATTTTGGTGAATCAGTAGTTCGAAGATGACATCGAATGTATACAATAAAGCGAAAGCAGGTAATATACAAATAAATATAAATCTCCAATTTTTTAAATAATGTTTATAATTAGTAAGTACTTTCTCCATTCATATTGCTCCTGTATTTTTTATTTTCTATATAATTATACATTTAAATAAAAAGATTTACAAAGTATTTAAAAAATATTTAGCAACTAATGTGATTTTGGGAGATAGATAAGGAGAAAGCAAAAAACATTATAGATCTATAGATTGAGAGAAATATAGAGAAAGCTTTTGTTAAAAACTTAGATGGTTGCAGCAATATGTGTAATAAACGATTTGGCTTTAAAAAGACTTTTAAACATCTAGACTAAAATGATACACTATAATCTACGTTATTTTAGAAATGAATAGAGGGATTTATATGATAGATAAAATTAAAAATGTTGTTGAGGATATGTATGAAGATGAAGCAAAACATTTACTTCAAAGTATTCTCATACAGTTAGATGTATTAGACGGGAATTATAGCGAAGATATGCTAAAAAATTTAACGAATATCCCTAAGCAATTGACGAGTCATACAACTCAGGAAAAGAATTTAGAAGAAAGTACACACATTCATATTGCCTTTGATGATTCAACAGCTGGATGTTTAAAATATATGTTGAAACAAGAAGGATTACACGAGGAGAATGTTGTTTCATACTCTGAATTCTTTTCAATTGGTCCCATACATCAATTACATACGAATGAAGGTCAATTAGCAAGGTCACAGTGGTTATTAAATAACTTAACTTCTTATGATTGTTATTTTGAAGAAGAGTATTTACCAAGATTTAAGGAGACTTTAGAAGAGCTACATTCAATTCCGAATGAAACACCGATTACCATTTGGAAGGCGGATAATGCCCATGAGCATGTAGGACTTTGTTTTGCAACTGCGCAATTAAAAGATAAGAAAAATATTCGTGTTATAAATACTTCTGAAGCGAGTAGAGAAATATTAAAACAAGATTATGATATTCGTGGAACTGGAGAATTATCTCCTGAAAGTTTAGCTCTTTTTCTAAAACGTTTTGTGGAATTTCCGTATTTAACTGAAGAGAAGCGAATGAAGTTTGCACATGAGTGGGATATATTTTCGCAAAGCATGGAGTTTTTAAGAGTTTGGAAAGACGATGAAGTGCATTCTGTACAAGAAGGTTATTTTGATCAATTCATTATTGAGTGTGCAAAAAATGTAGGAGCAGATAAAGAATTTCATAAAGCTCCGAGAGTAATAGGTGAAGCACTTGGTCTTGCGGATCAATTGGTTGGGGATACGTTTTTGGAATATCGCTTGAAAGAATTAATTAAGCAAGAAGTATTTGAATCTGAAGGTTCATTAGATCAAATGCGTTTTTATAGTGTGAAGTTAAAAAAATAATAAATATATCCAGTGTATGAAAAAGTTCGTATTTTAAAATGCGAACTTTTTTCAATTGAATTTAGGCTATACATAAGCTTCCTATAGTTAACGAATTACATATGAATGTTAAAGGAAATGAAAAGAAGGTGATTTGTTAATATGTATAATCAGCAAAACTATCCATATGATCAAGGGATGTATTATAATCCACAAAACTACGGTTATGAATCTACAAATGAAGTGAGAGATATTGAACAAGAAGATTACAGACCAGATGATGCGGAAGATGCTCCAACGTCACCACCACCGTCACAAGCTCCGTCGTTACCGTCCACATTTGCTTCTCCTGCACAAGCAGGTAATATGAAATCATGGATGTGTAACTGTCTAGGAAGATGGGGCTATTTACGTTTACATCGATCTGGGCCTTTCGGAAGAGATTTATGGTTCTTTCCAACTGAGGTAAGAAGAAATGGGGTTTCAGGTTATACTTGGCAAGGTGGTCGCCGTCGTAAAGTAAGTTACCGATATCAACAAATTAGTAACTTTATGTGCTTCGCATAAAGAAAAGTGAGCGAGTAGAATACTTTTACTCGTTCACTTTTTTATTTTTCAATATACGAAGTAAGATTTTAATTAAAAATTTACAATTTTCACGTTTTTATTAGAGTATAATGCATATGTTGGTTGATTTTCAAAAACAAGTGAGAGTGAGGGAATGCAATGTCAATGAAAAACAAAGTGGGCCTAAGAATAGAGGATGGCATTAATTTAGCTTCAGCTCAGTTTAAAGAAGATGCGTATGAAATTTATAAAGAATCGAGAAAAGTGCAGCCTATATTATTTGTAAATCAAATTGAAATCGGTAAAGAATGGCTCATTACAAGATATGAAGATGCTCTGCCGCTTTTAAAAGATAATCGCTTAAAAAAAGATCAGGCAAATGTGTTTCCTCAAGATACAAAGAACATGTATCTTTCCGTTGACAATAGTGATCATTTAACAACGCACATGTTAAATTCAGACCCACCTAACCACAGTCGTTTACGATCTTTAGTTCAAAAAGCTTTTACACCAAAGATGATTTCACAATTAGACGGAAGAATTCAGAGAATAGCGGATGATTTAATAAGTGAAATAGAGCGGAAAGGTACATTAAATCTTGTGGATGATTATTCATTCCCATTACCGATTATTGTAATAAGTGAGATGCTTGGCATTCCAAAAGAGGATCAAGCGAAATTTAGAATTTGGTCTCATGCGGTCATTGCATCGCCGGAAACACCTGAAGAAATAAAAGAAACCGAAAAACAACTATCTGAGTTTATTACATATCTTCAATATATAGTTGATGTAAAACGAAAAAATCCAAAAGAAGATTTGGTTAGTGCGTTAATACTTGCAGAAAATGAAGGGCAGAAACTTAGTGCTCGAGAGCTATATTCAATGATCATGTTATTAATTGTAGCCGGACACGAGACAACAGTGAATTTAATAACAAATACGGTATTAGCACTTCTTGAAAATCCGAAGCAATTACAGTTATTAAAAGATAATCCGAAATTAATTGATTCAGCTATTGAGGAAGGATTGCGTTATTATTCTCCAGTTGAGGTGACAACTGCAAGATGGGCGGCTGAGCCGTTTCAAATTCATGACCAAACAATCCAAAAAGGAGATATGGTTATTATCGCATTAGCTTCCGCAAACCGTGATGAAACAGTATTTGAAAACCCAGAAGTATTTGATATTATGCGTGAGAATAACCGTCACATTGCTTTCGGACATGGTAGTCATTTCTGTTTAGGAGCTCCACTTGCTAGGTTAGAAGCAAAGATTGCTATTACTACTCTGTTTAAAAGAATGCCGGAACTACAAATAAAGGGCGATCGTGAAGATATTAAATGGCAAGGAAATTATTTAATGCGTTCTTTAGAGGAACTGCCTTTGACTTTCTAGAATAGTTAAAATGAGACATGCATACATTGAAAATGTTTTACATAGAGTATGTATGTGTTATTTAAATTCGAAACGGAAGGGTGAAAACATCCCAATGATCAACTAATTCTATTTTTAAGAGATCTTCGTTAAAAAACGAAATATTCTTCTGAATAGGATTAGTATGTACATATATAGAAAAGGGATGTGTTTCGCACTGCGAAAAATATAGTCTTTTCATATGATTTGTGCTGCCTCCTGTTCAGAACATGAAATAGGAGGCTTTTTTATGTCGACGACTATAGAACCGAAACAAAATCATGGGGTATCACAAGTATTGAAAAATCGATTTGTACAGGGAATTCTTGCATCAGCATTATTTTTACAAATAGGAATATGGGTTCGAAACTTTGCGGTATTATTGTATGTTATGGAAATGACGAAAGGTGATGCTTTCGCTATATCAATGATTTCAGTTGCTGAATTCGCCCCGATTTTTATATTCTCATTCATTGGTGGAACTTTTGCTGATAGGTGGAAGCCGAAGAGGACAATGATATGGTGTGAAACGTTAAGTTCTATTTCAGTATTCGCTGTATTAATTACACTTATGTTTGGAACGTGGAAAATTGTGTTTTTTGTGACGCTAATCTCTGCAATCCTTTCGCAGTTTTCTCAACCATCTGGAATGAAGTTGTTTAAACAACACTTATCGACGGAACAAATTCAATTAGCAATGTCGATATATCAAACGATTTTTGCGATATTTATGGTGTTAGGGCCAATTCTCGGAACATTTATTTTTCATAGTTTTGGAATTTATATTTCAATCATTATAACAGGTATCGCGTTTTTACTTGCTGCAGGTGTATTGTTATTTCTTCCGAAAGATCTTGAAAACGAAGCAGAAAAGAAAGACATCACGCTGTTGCAGGAAATGAAGGATGGTATTAAATACGTCAAAAAGAAAAAAGCATTAACTTTACTTGGATTATGTTTTATGGCAGCAGGACTAGGAATAGGCTTAATTCAGCCACTAGGCATATTTATTGTAACTGAGCAGTTAGGGTTATCAAAAGAGAGTTTACAATGGTTACTAACAGTAAATGGCGCAGGGATGATTGTTGGCGGAGCTTTAGCGATGGTATTCGCGAAAAACGTTGCGCCGCAAAAAATGTTAATCGTAGGTATGCTTGGTCAGGCTATTGGAATTGGTATAATTGGTTACTCCACAAATTTATGGGTGACACTTACGGCACAACTTTTTAGTGGGTTAGCTCTACCATGTATTCAAATAGGTATTAATACACTTATTATACAAAATAGCGATACGGATTTTATTGGTAGAGTAAATGGCATTTTAAGTCCACTGTTCACCGGTTCAATGGTAGTAACGATGAGTATTGCTGGTTCATTAAAGGAGATGTTTTCGTTAAGTATGATGTACGAGGGGACGGCTCTACTATTTGTTATTGGATTATTGTTTATTTTACCTATATACAATTTAAAGCCAGTAATAGCAGTAGAAAGTGAAATGAATGGTAAAGGAAGTGCTGTGCAACATGAATCCTAATCCAAACGTTAAATACCCAATTGAAGGAAATCAAAACGTTCATTTTATAAAAAATACAATAACGAAATCTAATATACTTGTTGGTGACTATTCTTATTATGATGCGAAACATGGGGAAACATTAGAAGATCGAGTATTATATCATTATGAATTTATCGGAGATCGTCTCTTCATTGGGAAGTTTTGCTGTATTGCATCTGGAGTTACCTTTATTATGAACGGAGCGAATCATCGAATGGATGGATTTTCAGCTTATCCGTTTAATATTTTTGGGAATGGATGGGAGAAGTTTACACCAGATTTGTCTGATTTACCGTATAAAGGAGATACAGTTATAGGAAATGACGTTTGGATTGGTATGGATACAACGATTATGCCCGGAATTAAAATAGGAGATGGTGCAATCATTGCAGCGAAATCTGTTGTGACTAAAGATGTCGCACCATATACAATTGTTGGTGGAAACCCTGCAAATAAAATAAAAGAGAGATTTTCAAATGAAATAATAGAAGAATTATTGCAAATTCAATGGTGGCATTTTGACATTGAAAAGATAACTGAAAATATCGATGCTATTGTACGAGGGTATATAGAAACATTAAGAAAGCTAAAAAGGTAATAAAAAATAGATGACAAAGAGTATCATACCTCCGAATTTTGTTAATGATAATAGAACAAGGAGGTGTGATACTATGGCACAAGACGTTTTATGTGAAGTAAACAATTGTAAATTTTGGGCTAACGGTAATAAATGTAGTGCAGATGCAATTTATGTAGTTAGTCATAAAGGGAAACAAGCATCTACAACGGAAGAAACAGATTGCAAAACTTTCGATCCAGAATTGTAAATTTTTGAAGGGTAGCCAAATCGTGGTTGCCCTTTTATTAATACTAGTATTGATAATAAATCTCATTTTCATTCATTATTTTTAACTTTTTCTGTTATTTTTTTATATTTTCTTCATAAGTGATGTAATCCAACGTAGTTCATGCTCAATACGTGATTTAGTAAATTCAACAACTTCTGTAATAAAAGGTGAGACAACGTCAAGGGATTGGATGGCTGTAAGTTGTTTTTGAAGCACGTTTTGGCGCGTAGTTAAAATTTCTATTCTAGCCTCGTAATCAAGTTTGTCGAAAAGCGCGATACGTACAAGGACCTCAGTGTTGTTTGTCGCAATCTTTTCGGGGAATTCTCTTAACATTTCATAAAAAATTTCTTCTCCTGTTTCTGTTATATTGTACATATTTCGGTTTGGTTTTCCGACTTGTTTCTGTACATTTTTCGTTATGGCTCCCATGTTTTCAAAACGCCGAAGAGTAGGGTAAAGCATGTTATGATTTAATTCAAAATTATTGCCTAACCGATTTTGAATATTTTTCTTTATTTCATAGCCATGTTTTGACCCTGTTGTTAATTCTGCAAGTAATAAAATATCAACATACATAAAAAAGCCTCCTCATATATTTCTCAAGTTTTTATTTGAAAAGTTTTGCTATGTATATGTTAAAATAACATATGTTAGTTTATACAACTTTGAATTACCTACCTATCACTTTTATTGTAAAAGAAAAGGGAGGAAAGAACTATGGACTCACCTGAAAATGTTATTTTAGTTCATGAAATTTCAAAGCTAAAAACAAAAGAAGAGCTGTGGAACCCGTATGGATGGTATCAATTTATGAGGGATAATTACCCAGTACATTATGATGAAGAGCAAGATGTTTGGAATGTTTTTTTATATGAGGACGTGAATCGTGTTTTATCAGACTATCGCTTATTTTCAAGTAGAAGGGAGCGGAGACAATTCGCAATCCCTCCTTTAGAAACTAGAATAAATATAAACTCTTCAGATCCGCCAGAACACCGTAACGTACGTTCAATTGTTTCTAAAGCATTTACTCCAAGAAGTTTAGAACAGTGGAAACCTCGTATACAAGCTATTGCAGACGAACTTGTAAAAAATATAAAAAAGTATGATGAAGTTAATATTGTTAATCAATTTGCTGCACCTTTACCTATTACCGTTATATCAGACCTATTGGGAGTACCTACTACAGACCGTAAACAAATTAAAGAATGGTCTGATATTTTATTTATGCCGTATAGTAAAGAAAAGTTTAATGATCTGGATGCCGAGAAAGGGATCGCATTAAATGAATTTAAAGCATATCTTTTACCGATCGTTCAAGAAAAAAGATATCATTTAACCGATGATATTATTTCAGATTTAATACGAGCTGAATATGAAGGTGAAAGATTAACCGATGAAGAAATTGTAACTTTTTCATTAGGTTTATTAGCAGCTGGTAATGAAACGACTACAAATTTAATTATTAATAGTTTTTATTGCTTTTTAGTGGATTCACCTGGAATTTATCAAGAATTAAGAGAAGAACCTAAATTAGTTGCAAAAGCGATTGAGGAAGTATTACGCTATCGCTTTCCTGTTACATTAGCTCGGAGGATTACAGAGGATACAAACATATTTGGTCCTTTAATGAAAAAGGATCAAATGATTGTTGCATGGGTTAGTGCAGCAAATTTAGATGAGAACAAATTCTCACATGCTTCTAAGTATAATTTACACCGCATAGGAAATGAAAAACATTTAACCTTTGGTAAAGGTCCGCACTTTTGCTTAGGGGCACCGCTTGCACGTTTAGAAGCGGAGATTGCATTAAGTACCTTTATAAATGCTTTCGAAAAAATAGAGTTATCTCCATCTTTTAATTTAGAAAGATGTATATTAAAAAATGAGCAAACTTTAAAATATTTACCTATTCGCTTAAAAACTCAATAAAACGTTCAACAAGGTACATTGTATTGTACCTTGTTTTTTATTTCTCAATTGTAAAATTTTAGTGTGTTTTATAGTATGGAGGTGTGTGAAAAAAGCGTAGAGGAGGATGCTTATGTTAACGTGCAATGGGAGTAAAACGTTTCAAACATTTATTAAAGCTGTAACTGATTTAATAAATGGTGATTTATTAGAAGAAGAAATCGTGTGTAAAATTGAAACATTACTAGAAGAACTTTTAGAAAAGAAAACATGGCTTCCGTTAGATAAACAGAAGTCAAATTCGGCTCAATATGCACGACACTTACTGTATGAAGATCCATTAAAACGTTTTGAAGTATTAGCTCTCGTATGGAAAGATGGACAATCTACACCATTACATGATCATGATGGCACATGGGGAGTAGAAGGCGTTTTTTCAGGAAGGATAATGGTGCAGAACTTTGTTCAAACGAAGCAGCTTGGAAATTCACTTTCTTATTTAACACATACAGGAAATCTTTATTTGGGAGAAGGCGAAACAGATAAAGTAATTCCACCAGCTGATTGTCATATTCTAGAAATATCCGAAAATGAAAGCGTAATCACTATTCATATATACGGAAAGCGTTTAGAAAAGTTTAAAGTATATATCCCAACAGAAGAAAAAAATGTATATATGTGTGAGACAAAATATATTAGTTATAATTCATAGCATAAAATCCAAAGCTTTTCTTTAAAAAGAACAGCTTTGGATTTTATTTTTAATTATTTCTTGACCTGAAACGCTTTTCATAAATTATAAATAAGGAGTACTTCACGAGATTCGTATGAAAACGATACCTTTTATTTAATAAAAACTCGTGTATTTATAGAAAGTGGTGAAGAAATAATGAAATTAATCGCAATTGATCTAGATGGAACTCTTCTTTCAGGGAATAAAATGATTAGTAAAGAGAATGCAGAAGCAATTCGAAAATGTCAAGAAGCTGGCCATGTTGTAGCAATTTGTACAGGACGTTCTATTGTGGATATTGAACGACTATTGTTAGAAGTTGGTTTGGAGTGTCCGATTATCGCAGAAAATGGTGCGCTTATATATAAAGATAAAAAAATGATGAAGAGATATCCAATTCAAAATATGCAGGCACTTGAGATTGTAGAATATCTTGAAGAGAATGGCTTGTATTATCAGCTCTATACTAATAAAGGTGTGTATGTACCCGATTATGGAGTAGAGAGTGTACGTAATGAAATCGAGTATGTGAAGAATGCAAAAGGAAATTTCGATTTGAAAGAGTTAGAAACGATTGCTGCATTATACCTTGAGCATACAGCATTTCATAGCATAGAAAGTTGTAAACCAATTGTAGAAATGGATATACATGTGCATAAACTTTTACCGTTTTCTTATGACATAGAGAAATTAAAAAAATTAAAAGAAACGTTTCTGCATAATACGGATTTAGCTATTACATCTTCCTATTGGCATAATTTAGAGATTAATCATCGAGATGCTCAAAAAGGAAATGGATTATATACTTTAGCAGAACATCTTAATATTCCAGTTGAAAACACTGTAGCAATAGGCGATGGCTTAAACGATGTTTCTATGATGGAGAAAGCAAATATATCAATTGCAATGGGAAATGCAGTTGAAGAAATAAAAGCGATGTGTAAATACGAAACGTTAACAAATGAAGAACATGGTGTCGCACATGCTTTATATAAATATGTAATGTAATAAAAAGAAAAAAAGAATCCAAAAAGATTCTTTTTTTCTTTTTATTAGGGGTAAGGTATTCTATGAGATTCATAGAAGCCTTATTACACCTCATTATATAGAATATATTGGAATAAATGTTTATATTTTTCATGAAAGTTGTGAATTTTTTGTGAATTTTATGATTATTATATTTTTATCCCGCATTAACGGGCAGTAAGACCCCCCACCTCAAAATTCAGCGGAAGCAAAGAAGTTAGGTGGGGGATCAACTGCCCGTAAAAGCCCGATTGGTTCAAC